>RHMC01000186.1 GCA_003719395.1 Streptomyces altiplanensis | reverse complement strand
GTCTGCGCCGTTTGCACCGTCTGCGCCGGCGGGTCTGCGCCGTTTGCACCGTCTGCGCCGGCGGCCGGTGTCGTGACACTGAGCCCGCTCCCGGGCCGCCCCTGCGCCGCGCCGCCGCCCTCCGCCTGACGCCCCGTGCCGGAGCCGGCGGCTCCGGGCCCGCGGCCCTCGGCCGCACCGGCGGACACCGCGCCCCTGGCCGGTACCGCCCCGTCGCCGGGGCCTGCGGACGAGGCCGCGACATCGCGGTGATCGGGATGGCCGGCCGGTTCCCCGACGCGCCTGACCTGGAGGCGTTCTGGGAGAACCTGGCCCAGGGCCGTGACAGTGTCCGGGAGGTGCCGGCCGAGCGGTGGGACCCGGCGCGGTTCTACGACCCCGACCGGCGTGCCCCAGGCCGTACGTACAGCAAGTGGGCCGCGCTGCTGGACGGTGCCGACCGGTTCGACCCGCAGTTCTTCCGGATGTCGCCGCTCGAGGCCGCCGCCATGGACCCGCAGCAGCGGATCTTCCTGCAGACCGCGTGGCAGACCCTGGAGGACGCGGGCCACGCCAAGGCCCTGCCGGGCGGCCGGCGCTGGGGCGTGTTCGTCGGGTGCGCCACCGGGGAGTACCTGGACCTGCTGCGCGGCAGCGAGCAGGACGAGACGGCCCACGCTTTCCTGGGCAACTCCGCGTCGGTGCTGGCCGCCCGGATCGCGTACCACCTCGATCTGACCGGACCGACCATGGCGATCGACACCGCGTGCTCCTCGTCGCTGGTCGCCGTGCACCTGGCCTGCGAGAGCATCCGGTCCGGCGAGTGCGACGCGGCGCTGGCGGGAGGCGTGGCCCTGATGCTGACGCCGCGCATGCACATCCTGACCAGCAGGACCGGAATGCTCTCGCCCACCGGGCGCAGCGCCCCGTTCGACGCGTCCGCCGACGGGATCGTGCTCGGTGAGGGGGTGGGCGCCGTACTGCTCAAGCGCCTCGACCGGGCGCTCGCGGACGGGGACCGCATCCACGGGGTGATCCGGGCGAGCGGCGTCAACGGCGACGGGCGCACCAACGGCATCACCGCGCCCAGTGCCGTGTCCCAGTCGGCCCTGATCGAACGGGTGCGGCAGCGGGCCGGCCTCCGCCCCGAGGACGTGACCTACGTCGAGGCCCACGGCACGGGCACCCCGCTCGGCGACCCGATCGAGGTCAAGGCGCTCGAAATCGCGCTGGGCACCGGATCGTCACCGGCGGTCCCCTGCGGACTGGGGTCGGTGAAGGGCAACATCGGGCACACCACGATGGCGGCGGGCATCGCCGGACTGCTCAAGCTGCTGCTCGCCCTGCGGCACCGGCAGCTCCCGCCGTCGGTCAACTACGCGACCGCCAACCCGGAGATCGACTTCTCCCGCACCCGGCTGCGGCCCGTCACCGAGCTGATGCCCTGGCACCCGGGCCCCTCGGGTGAACTCGTCGGCGCCGTCAGCAGTTTCGGGTTCAGCGGCACCAACGCCCATGTGCTGGTCTCGGAACCCCCGGTCCGAGACGACGACACCCCGCCGGAGGCCGCCACCATGATGATCCCGCTCTCGGCACGCAGCCGGCCCGCTCTCGTGCGGACCATGACCGCGCTGGCGGACCGCCTGGAGTCCGAGCGGCCCGCGCTGGCGGACGTCGCGGTCACCCTCGGCGCGGGGCGTGCCCACCACGAGATCCGGGTCGCGCTGTTCGCCGCCACCACCGGCGAACTGGTCGAGCAGCTGCGGGAGAGACCGCCGGCCGGGCGCGTGCGGCCGGCAGCGGTGCCGAGGCGCGGACGGCCGAACGCTATCTGGCGGGCGAGGACATCGACTGGCCGCAGCTGTACGGCGCCCTCGGCGGACGGCACATCTCCCTGCCCGGCTACCAGTTCGACACCGCCTCGTACGGACCGGCGTCGCCGCGTTCGCCGTGCCCGCGGCGGGGGCGCCGTCCGGACCGGAGGCACCTTCCGCGGGGGAGGCGCCGGCCGGCGCGGCCCGGCCGGTGCCCGACTGGACGGCCGAGGACCATGTGGTCGGCGGTACGCCGCTGCTGCCCGGAGTGGCCCTCTTCGAACTGGTCACCCACGCCGCCGGCACGGCCGGCCCGGTGCGCATCGGGAACGTGCAGTGGCTACGGCCCTTCGAACTGACCGCTCGCGCACCCCGTTCGTCCGGCTCGAAGAGGACCGTTTCACCCTCGCCGGCGGGCCGGACGGCCCGGTCCACGCGCGGGGCCGTATCGCCGCCGTGGCGCCGTACGCGGACGAGCGCATCGATCCGCGAGCGATCTCCGCGAGGTGTCCGGACCTCCTCTCCGGCTCCGCCCTGTACGCCGGGTTCGCGGCGGCGGGCATCGCGTACGGCCCCTCGTTCCGGGCGGTCGCAGAGGTACGGCGGCGGCCGCGGACGAGGCACTGGCGGAGCTCCGGGTGCCGCCGGGCCGGGCCGCCGAACTGACCGGGCGGCCCCTGCACCCCGTACCGCTGGACGCCGCGCTCCAGGCCGTCGCCGCGCTGGCCGCGCCTGCCGGCGGCGAGGGCACGCAGGTACCGTTCGCCCTGCGCGAGTTGGAGGTGCTCGGCCCGGTCCCGGCCGTCGGCTGGGCCCATGTCGTACGTGAGGGAGACCGGTTCACCGTCCGCCTCGCGGACCGCGACGGCCGTGTCGGCGTCCGCTTCGGCGGGCTCGCCCTGCGTTCCCTCCGGCCCGGCGGACCGGCCCCCGGGCCGGCTGTCGCCGCCCCCGGACCCGGCGGCACCGGCACGGTGGAGAGCCTGGTCCATCTCCCCGAGTGGCGGGACGCCCCGCCGGTCGCGGGCGTACCGGCGGACAGGCCGTCACGGGTACGGGTCGTTCATGGGCCCGGCACCGCGGACCTGGCCGCCGCGCTGGTGGCGGCGGCACCGCGCCGCCGGCGACGAAGCCGTCTCCTCACCGGAGCCGGCCTGCGACGGCGCCTGCGACATCGTCTACTTCCTCGCCTGCGAGCCGTGTCCGCGGCCGTGCTCCGCAGGAGGACCGGGCCCCCCGGGACCTGCTGAGAACGCTCAAGTCCCTGATCGCCACGGCCGCCGGGCGGCCCCTCATGCTCAAGGCCGTGGTCGCCGGGGCGTCGACACCGGCGAAGGCGCGGTCCGCCCGCACGCCGCCGGCCTGCTCGGCATGGCCCGCTCGGCGGCCGCCGAGCAACCGGCCTGGACGGTCGGTTGTGCCGACGTGGCACCGGCCGGTGGCGGCCCGACGACCTCGCGGAGCGGCTGCGGCGCGAACCGGCCGCCGAGCGGCTGGTCGCTCTGCGCGGGGACCGCCGGCTCGTCCGCACGGTGCGCCCGGCGGCACCTGCCGCTCCCGGCCGGCCTCCGGGCGGCGGCCAGGAAAGCCCGTACCCGTACCGGCGGGGCGGTCACTACCTGATCCTCGGCGGCACCGGTGGCATCGGGCGGGAACTCGCACGGCACCTGGCCCGGACGGCCGGCGCCCGGATCACCGTCGTGGGGCGGCGGGCCGCGGACGCGCGGGTCGCGGAGTCCTCACCGACGTCGAGCGGCTCGGCGGCAAGGCCCTGTACCTGCGGGCCGACGCCACCGAACCGGCCGCGCTGCGGGCGGCGGTACGGGACGCGCGCCGCGCCTTCGGGGCCGTGCACGGGGCGTTCCACGCTGCGATGGTGCTGGGCGATCGCACGCTCGCCAGGATGGACGAGGACGCGCTGGACGAGGTCCTCGCCCCCAAGGTGACGGGGGCGGTGGCGGTTCGGCGAGACGCTCCGCACCGAACGGCCGGACTTCCTGGCGTTCTTCTCCTCCGCGGTGTCCTTCACCGACTCGGCCGGCCAGGCCAACTACGCCGCCGCGAGCACGTTCGAGGACGCCTACGCGGCCGAACTGCGCCGCCGCTGCCGGTTCCCGGTCACGGTCGTCAACTGGGGTTACTGGGGAAGCGTCGGCGTCGTGGCGGACGAGCGCTACGCGATCGGCTCGCCGCTTCGGCGTCGGCTCCATCGCTCCGCGGGAAGGCATGGCCGCGCTCGACGCCCTGCTGCAACGACGGGGTGCCGCAGGCACTGGTCGTCCGGGCCGAGGCCGACGGACTGGCGCGGCTCGGGGTCGAGTCCGGGGCCCGCGGTCCCGCGCCCGCCGCGCACGGCTCACGGGGCTCGTCCGCCGCGCGGGGGCCGCCGGTGGACACACCGCCTCGGACCCCGCCGTACCGGCGGACCCGGCCGCCCGGTCCCGGGAAGGCTTCGCCGCCCTGCAACGACTCGCGCCGCACTGCTCGACGAGCGCCTGCGGCCGCGAACTCGGCCCGCTGGACGGGCCCGTGGAACACCTGGCGGCCAGGCTCGGTGTGGACGCGGGCCGGCGGCGTCTCTTCGAGGCGCTGCTGGGGCTGCTGGAGTCCGCCGGCCGCGTCCGGCGCACCGGTGAACTGGTCGAATCCGTCCCCGGACCGCCCTCGGACGTCCACGACCCGGCGGACCGGCACCCCGACCTCGCACCTCATCTGCGGCTGCTTCGCCGCTGCGTCGACGCGGTGCCCGACGTGCTGGCCGGCCGCGTACGCGCCACCGAGGTGCTGTTCCCCGGCGGTTCGGCGGACCTGGTCGAGCAGGTCTACCGGGGCCAGGCCTCCGCGGACTTCTACCACCGCCTGCTCGCGGAGGAGACCGCGGCGGCGTCGCCAGGGTCCACCACGCCACCGGGCGGACCGTGAGGATCCTGGAGATCGGCGCCGGCACCGGCGCCAGCAGCGCGTTCGTACTGCCGGCCTGCGCCGGCACCGGCCTGCCGGTCGACTACCGGTACACCGACATCTCCACGGCCTTCCTGCGCCGCGGGCAGGACGCGTACGCCGCCGCCCACCCGTTCGTGCGTTTCCAGACGCTGGACATCGAACGGGACCCGGCCGGCCAGGGGTTCGCACCCCGCACCTTCGATCTGGTGCTCGCGACCAATGTGCTGCACGCCACCGCCCGGATGGACCGGACCCTGGCCCATGTGCACGAACTGCTCGCGCCGGGCGGTGTCCTGCTGGTCAACGAGGTGACCCGGGCGGCGCACTTCCTCACGCTCACCTTCGGCCTCACCCCCGGCTGGTGGCGCTACGAGGACGCCGAGCTCCGTCTTCCCCACGCGCCGCTGCTCGGGCCCGCCGCATGGCGCCGGCTGCTCGCCGAGGCCGGTTTCGGCGCGGTGCGGGTGCGCGGCTTCGACGGTACGCCCGCCGACGACCTCGAGCAGTGCCTGTTCGCTCGCGGGCGAGGCGGGCCCGGTCGCGGGGGAGCCCGCGGGGGAGGAGCTCCCCGCGAAACGGCTCCAGGCGGCGGAGTTCCGGGCGGAGGACTCCCCGGCGGTGCACTCCTCGGCGGCGCACGACGGCCGGGCCGTCGGCCCCGGTGCCGTGCGTGGCTATGTGCGCCGTGTCTTCGCGGAGGTGCTCCGGTTCGCGGAGGCGGACCTCGAGGACACGGTGACGTTCGAGAACTACGGTGTCGACTCCCTCGTGAGTCTGGACATCACCACCCGCTTCGAGCGGGACCTGGGCCCCCTGCCGTCGACCCTGCTCTTCGAGCACCTGACCATCGCCGATCTGGCGGACCACCTCGCGGGCACGCACCCCGAGCACTTCACCGCGGCCCTCCGGGACCCCGGCGGGGAGCAGGCGGGCGGTACCGGACACCGTCCGTCCGCCGCGCCCGAGCAGCGGTCCCCGGCACCCGAGCAGCGGTCCCCCGGCACCCGAGCCACCGCCCCTCGCGCCGGAGCCGCCGCGCCGGCCGTCCGTGGCGGTGGCCGGTTCCGCCGGGCCCGCGCGGCCGGACTCACCGCACCACGACGAGGACATCGCCGTCATCGGAGTCACCGGCCGTTACCCGGGCGCCGAGGACCTGGACGCCTTCTGGGACATGCTGGCGGAAGGCCGCACCGGGATCACCGAGATCCCTGCCGACCGCTGGGACTGGCGCGCGTACTTCGACACGGAGAAGGGCAAGCCGCAGCGGGCGTACAGCCGCTGGGGCGGATTCCTGGACGGAATCGACCGCTTCGACCCGGCTTTCTTCGGGATCCTGCCCCGGGACGCCGCCGACATCGACCCGCAGGAACGCCTCTTCCTCGAAACCGCCTGGAACCTCCTGGACCGCGCGGGCCAGCTCGGCGAGACCACCAGGGAGCGCAGCACCGGTGTCTTCGTCGGCACCATGTACGGCTCCTACGGGCAGCTCGCCGCCACCGGATGGGCCGGGGGGCAGCTCGCCGGCGCCCACTCCGCGTACTGGTCGATCGCCAACCGGGTCTCGTACACGCTGGACCTGAACGGCCCCAGCTTCGCCGTGGACTCGGCCTGCTCGTCCTCGCTGCTCGCCGTCCACCTGGCCTGTGAGAGCATCCGGCGCGGCGAGTGCCGCACCGCGATCGCCGGCGGCGTCAACCTCATCCTGCACCCCGCCCACCACGTGTCGCTCTGCTCGATGAACATGCTGTCCGCGGACGGGCACTGCAAGGTCTTCGACGCCCGCGCCGACGGTTTCGTGCCGGGCGAGGGGGTCGGTGCCGTCCTGCTCAAGCCGCTGCGCCGGGCCGTCGAGGACGGGGACGACATCTGGGGTGTCATCAAGTCGGGACTGAGCAACGCCGGGGGCAAGACCGGCGGATACACCGTGCCCAACCCGGGTGCGCAGGCCGCGCTGATCGCCGAAGCGGTACGCCGGGCCGGGGTCGCCCCGGCCACCATCGGCTACGTCGAGGCGCACGGCACCGGGACCGAACTGGGCGATCCGATCGAACTGGCCGGCCTGAGCCGCGCTCTCGGCACGGCCGCCGGCGACAACGGCGTGCGGTGCGCCGTCGGCTCGGTGAAGGCGAACGTCGGCCATCTGGAGGGCGCCGCGGGCATCGCCGGTCTGACCAAGGTCCTGCTCCAGCTCCGGCACGGCCGGATCGCTCCCGTCGCGGGCCTGGGCACCGTCAACCCGAAGATCGGGCTCGACCCGGCCCGGTTCACCCTGCCGACCGAGCTGTCACCCTGGCCGAGCGCCGGCTCCGCCCCGAAGCGGGCCGGTGTCAGTTCCTTCGGCGCGGGCGGCGCCAATGTCCATCTGGTCGTGGAGGAGTTCCGGGGCGCCCGGCCCCCGGCCCCCGTCAGGCCGGGCGAGCAGCTGTTCGTCCTGAGCGCCCGTACCAGGGACCAACTGGTGCGGTACGCGGGTCTCGTGGCCGAATTCCTCGACGGGCCGGGAGCCGGCGCGACGCTCGACGCCGTCTGCTTCACCAGTCAGGTCGGCCGCCGGGAGTTCCCCGAACGGCTCGCGGTACGGGCCGACGACTGCGCCGGACTCGCCGCGAAACTGGCCTCGGTGGCGTCCGGCTCGATACCGGCCGGTGCGCTGGTCGGCACCGCGGGGCCCGGCGGGCCGGCGGGCGGCGCCGATGACGGCGAGGACGTGGCCGCACTCTGGGTACGGGGTGCGGCGGTCGACTGGGAGGCCCGCCGGCCGGGTCCCCGGCCCCGCCGGGTCGCCCTGCCCGCCTACCCGTTCGAGCGCTCCCGTCACTGGCTGAGCGTCGACGCGACGCCGGCGCCCCCCGGCTCCGGCCCCCGCCGCTGCTCCCGCCGGGGCACCCGGCGCAGCGCAGTCCCCGGCTCCGGCCCTCGGCGCGGCGGCGTCCCCCGAACCGGTGCCCGCCGCGGAGCCGACCCGTACCGTCTACCGCAGGCCCGTGTGGGAGGACGTTCCCGCGGCCGTGCCCGGCGCGGCGCCCAGGTCGCTCCTGGTGATGACCGACGCGGACGGACTCGCCGCCGCGTTCCGGCGCGCCCTGGACGGCACCGGCACCCGCTGCACCGTGATCCGGCCGGGAGACACCCCTTCCGTCCTGCCCGACGCGGTCGTCCACACCGGCGGCCTCCACACCTTCGTACAGCTCTGCGCCGATCTGCTGCGTGAGCGCCCCCGCGCCGTGCTCCGCGCCCTCCACACGCACGCCACGGCCGACCCGGAGCAGATCTCCCTCGCCGGAGCGCTGCGCAGCATCGCTCTGGAGCACAGTGGATTCAGCGGCTCGCGTGTGGAGTTCGCCCCGGGCGCCGACGCGCCGGCCCGCGCGGCGCTGCTGCTCGCCGAACTCGCCGGCACCGAGCAGGAGGTGAGTTACCGGGGCGCCGTACGGAAAGCCAGGAGACTGGCCGAATTCACCCCGCCGGAGGCGGACGGGCCACTGGGGCGGCCCGGTGGCACCTACCTGATCACCGGCGGGGCGGGCGCTCTCGCGCTGCACGTCGCCGAGGAGCTCGCCGCACAGGGACCGGTCCGGCTCGTCCTGGCCGGCCGCTCGGACCCGGGCCCCCGGGCGGCCGCACGCATCGCCGCACTGAACCGCGCGGGCACCACCGCCGAGTTCCACCGGGCGGACGTGACCCGGAAGGAGGACGTACGGCGGCTGGTGGACGCCGCGGGCGCCCTGACCGGCGTCGTGCACACCGCGGGCGTGACCCGGGACGCGCGTGTCGTGCACAAGACACCCGAGGAGATCACCGAGGTCCTGGCGCCCAAGGTGACCGGCACCCGGCTGCTCGACGAGATGACCGCCGGACAGGAACTCGACTTCTTCGTCCTCTTCTCCTCGGTCGTCGGGCAGACGGGCAACCCGGGGCAGGCCGACTACGCCGCTGCCAACGCCTTCCTGGACGCCTTCGCCGCCGAACGCGAGGAGCGCCGCCGGCGCGGGGAACGCCCGGGCCGCACGGTGTCCGTCGGCTGGCCGCTGTGGGCGGACGGCGGCATGACCGTCGAGGACGGTACCCGGGAACTGTTCGCCCGCCAGTGGCGGATGGCGCCGCTGCCGACCCGCACCGGCCTGCGGGCACTGCGGCGCGGCCTCGCCGGCCAGGACCCCTCCTTCCTCGTCGTGGAGACCCTGACGTCGGCCCCGGCACCGGCGGCCGTCACCGGACCGCCGGGGCTGGACGGTGCGAGGGCCCTGCTGCGCCGGCTCGCCTCCGGCTTCCTCCTGGTGGACGAGAGCGAGGTCGATCTCGACGACGACCTCATGGACGCCGGATTCGACTCGATCTCCCTGACGGAACTCATCAACGAGGTCAACGAGGAGTACGGGCTGGACCTGCTGCCCACGGTGCTCTTCGAATGCGCGAGCCTGGAGGCGTTCGCCGGCTTCCTGACGGAGCACCACCGCGCAGCGGCGCCGGAGGCGGTGCCGGAGGTGGCGCCGGAGGCGGTGCCGGAACGCTCCCCTCGGCCCGAGGCGGCGGAAGGGGAACCACAGCCGGCGTCCGGGGCGGAACCCGCGGCGCGGCCGAGCGCCCCGGCCGGGGACGTCGCGGTCGTCGGTGTCGCCGGGACACTGCCCGGATCGACCGGTCTCACGGACTTCTGGCGGCGGGTGGCCGCGGGGGAGGACCTCGTCGGCCCGGTGCCCGCCGACCGTGCCGACCTGCGCTCGCACCCCGGCATCGCCGGGCTGCGGGGCGGATTCCTCGACGAAGTCGCGACCTTCGACGCCGAACTGTTCAGGATCTCCCCGGCCGAGGCGGCGCTCATGGACCCGCAGCAGCGGCTGTTCCTGCAGACCGTCTGGCGGGCCGTGGAGGACAGCGGCCACCGGCCCGACTCGCTCGCCGGCAGCGACACCGGGCTCTTCGTCGGGGTCTCGACCACCGACTACGCCGATCTGCTCCGCGCCCACGGTGCCCCGGTCCAGGCGCACACCGCCAGCGGAATCGCGCACTCCATCCTCGCCAACCGGGTCTCCCACGTCCTTGACCTGCGGGGCCCGAGCGAAGCCGTCGACACCGCCTGTTCCAGCTCCCTGGTCGCCCTGCACCGGGCCGTACGGGCCATCGCCGCCGGCGACTGCTCCCTCGCCGTCGCCGGGGGTGTCAACGTCCTGCTCAGCCCCGGTCTCTTCACCGCGTTCCAGCAGTCGGGCATGCTCAGCCCGGACGGCGCCTGCAAGACGTTCGACCGGGACGCCGACGGATACGTCCGCGGCGAAGGCGTGGGCGCGGTCGTGCTCAAGCCGCTCGCGGCCGCCGAGGCCGACGGCGACCACATCTACGCGGTCGTCCGCGGCAGCGCCGTCAACCACGGAGGCCGGGCAGCGTCGCTCACCGCCCCCAACCCGGAGGCCCAGGCCCAGGTACTGATCCGCGCCTACCGTGAGGCCGGCGTCGACCCACGGCAGGTGAGCGCCGTGGAGGCCCACGGCACCGGTACCCGCCTCGGCGACCCGGTGGAGGCCGAAGGCCTCAAGAAGGCCTTCGCCGCCCTGTACGAGGAAGCGGGCCTGCCCCCGGCCACGGTCCCGCACATCGCCCTCGGCTCCGTCAAGACGAACATCGGGCACCTGGAGGCGGCGGCCGGTGTCGCCGGTCTGCTGAAGACGGTCCTCGCCATGCGGCACGAACTGCTGCCGCCCAGCATCCACTTCACGCACCCCAACCCGTACCTGCGCCTGGACGGCACACCGTTCTACGTCAACGACCGGGCCAGGCCCTGGACCGGCGACCGGATCGCCGGGGTCAGTTCCTTCGGCTTCGGCGGTACCAACGCGCATGTGGTGCTCGGTTCCCACCACCGAGCGGCGGCCGCCACAGGGGCGGGGGAGCCCCAGCTGCTCGTGCTCTCCGCCCGCTCACCGCAGGCGCTGCGCGCGTACGCGGCGGACATGGCCGACGCACTGGAGCAGACACCGGAACCGGAACTGCCCCGTGTCGCCTACACCCTCCAGGTGGGCAGGACCCCGTACCCGCACCGGGCGGCCCTGGTCGCCCGCTCGCTGCCGGAGGCGGTTCGCCGCTGCGCGAGCTGGCCGACGGTGAACCCGGTGGCCAGGTCGGCCGTGCCGCGCCCGGGACAGCCCCGGTCCCGGGCACCGCGGACCTGTCGTTGACGGAGCTGGCCGAGCGGTGGGCCGAGGGTGCGGAGGTCGACTGGGCCGCCCGCTGGCTCGGCCGGGAGCCGGGCCGCACCCCGCTGCCGGGCGCGCCGTTCGGCGGTCGCAGGCACTGGTCGACGCGCGCGCCGTCCGGCATGCCGACGACCCGTCCAGGAAGGAAGCAGTCGTGGCCGAGCACACCCGCCACCCCCGAGAGAGCGATACCCCGGCACCTCGCCGCCGGACCCGGAAGATCGTGCTCGCACCGGTCGGCCCGGCCCCGTCGCCTCCCCCGGCCCCCGCATCCGCGCGGGCGGCCACGGTGTCCGTACCGGCACAGGCGCCCGCGTCCGCCCCTGCGGGCGCTGCCGCTGTGCCCCTGCCGGCGCAGGCACCCGCACCGGCACCCGCCGCGTCCGCCACAGCGCCCGCGCCCGGTCCGGCGGCCGTTCCGCGGGCCCAGGAGGAAGCCGCCCCGGCGGTGCCCGGCTCCGTCGACGCCTCCGCCGTCGCGCGGGACATCACGGCGCAGGCTCGCCGACATCCTCGGCATGGAGCCGGAGGCGGTCGGCCCGGAACAGCCCTTCGGCGATCTGGGACTGGACTCCATCTTCCGCATGGACCTGGCCCGGCGGCTGGCCGCCGTCTACGCGGTCGAGCTGCAGGCCGCCGAACTCTACGAGCACGACACCGCCGCCCTCCTCGCGGCCTACGTCGCGAGCGTGATCCCCGCCCCGGCACCGTCTCCGCCCCGGCGCCCCGCC
>RHMC01000185.1 GCA_003719395.1 Streptomyces altiplanensis | reverse complement strand
CGGAGCGGTGGGGGCGCCGAAGGACGGTGCGGGTTGCGTCGCCTGGGGGCGGCGGGGCGAAGGAGGGTGCTGCGGCCTGCGGCTGGGCGGCCGGTTCCTCCTCGGCCACCTCACCGCCGAAGTTCTTCAGCAGGGCCTCGAGCCCGCCGTCGAACCCCTGGCCGACGGCGGCGAACCGCCACACGTCCTTGAGGTAGAAGTCGCCCAGCATCACCGCGCGCTCGGTGGTGAACTCCGAGCCGTCGAAGGCGTACCTGACGACCTCTTCGCCACCTGCGACGATCCGGATATAACCGGGCCCCACCTGCGACATCTGCCCCGCACCGTCGATGGTCGCGGTGAAGGAGAGCCGGTGGATGTTCGCCGGGACGCGGTCCAGCGTGACGCGGAACGACTCGGTGTCCCCCGATTGCGCACCGAGTTGCTGGATCGACTCCTCGGGCGACTTCGGCTGGTTGAAGAAGATGAAATACCGGTCGTCCGAGAGCTGTTCGTTGGCGTCGAGCCCGAAGCAGCTGATGTCGAAGGACAGCCCGGGTCCCGCGATCTGTACGCCTACGTACAGATCCGTACCCGCTGTGAGGTCACTGATCTTGGCCTTGTGGCCGCGTTGGAATTCCCTGGCCATGCGTAACGACCGTCCCCCATCCCGAGGTGAATGCGTCGCGTCAGGCTAACCGCAAATGACGACATCCGGCCAAGCCGGTACACAGTCGGTACAGAGTCACTCGGGGTCACTCGCCGCGTGCGCCCGGCAGGTGCGGCAACCGCTCGGCGGCGACCACTCCTTCGAGGTAGCCGCGGGCCCGCTCGGTGCGCGGGTACGCCTCCAGGAGCTGCCAGAAACGCGGACCGTGTCCGGGTACGAGCAGATGGGCGAGCTCGTGGACGAGCACGTAGTCGACGACGTACTCCGGCATGCCCTGGAGGCGGTGCGAGAGACGGATGCTGCCTTCGGCCGGAGTGCACGACCCCCAGCGGGTGTTCTGGTTCGTCACCCAGCGCACCGAGACCGGGCGCGCCCTGCCGCCGAAGTACTGGGCGGAGAGCCGCTGGGCGCGCTCGGCGAGCTCGGTGTCGCCAAAAAGGCGCTTGCTTTCCTGGGCGGCGAGCTTGTCGAGCATCACGGTCACCCAGCGTTGCTCCTCGGCCTCCGACATCCGGTCGGGGATGAGCACGATGGTGCGGTCGCCCTCGCGGTACGCGGAGACCGTCCTGCTGCGGCGGGTGCTCCTGCGGACCTCGACGGCGTTCGGCCGTGAGCCGCGGGGCGGCGGATTTGTCGCACTGTGCAGAGGGTCGACGGCCACGCCACGACGTTACCCGTTGCCAGTGGTGGAAGTCCCGCCTCCGGGTGGTTCGAACGCGATCCACTCCCTGGCACGGCATACGAACGACCGATGCGATTCATACGACTAACGCGCAGCACCTGTGGACAACTTTCAGCCCTCTTCGGTCGCGCCGTGCATTCTGAGATCCGAGAGCGGATCTTGCGACGGACCGCAGACCGCCAGACCAACAGGCCAACAGACCGACAGACCGACGGGGGACGGCGAGATGCATCCGATGGTGAAGCCCGCGCTGCGACGCGCATGGCGGGACCGGCAGACCGCGCAATTCGGCATGACGTCCGCGCACGCGGTGACGGTGGGCCCGGTGGACACGGCGACGAGCAGTTTCCTCGGGCTGCTCGACGGGACACGTGGCCTTCCGCTGTTGCGGGAGGAGGCGCGGACGATGGGGCTGCCCGACGGGCGGGTGGACGACCTGGTGGCGCGGCTGACCGCGGCAGGTCTGATCGACGACGCGACGCGGGCGGCGCGGGGGCGGACGCCCTGCGGGGGCGCGCCGAGGTGTTCGACCGGCTGCGCCCCGATCTGGCGTCGCTCTCCGTGGTCCATGCCGAACCGGGCGGCGGGGCACGGCGCCTGGCGGCGCGGCGTGCCATACGGGTGCAGGTACGGGGCGCCGGGCGGGTCGCGCGACGATCGCGTCGGTGCCGGGCCGCCGGTGGGGTGGGACGCGTCGAGGTCCTGGACGGCGGGTGCACGGAGCTCTGGGACGTCGCGCCGGGCGGGCTGACCGCGGAGTCGGTCGGCGGCCGGCGGGACGTCGCGGCACGGCAGCTGGTGGCGGCGGGCCCGCCCCGGTCGGCCTCCGCGTGGCGGCGGAGATCGCGGGCCCGGCTGGGACCGCCGGGTCCGCGGCCGGTGGTGAGCGGGCTGTCGCTGGTGATCGTGGCGCCCCGGGACGGAACCACCGCGTACGCTCCCGATCCCGTCGCCGCCGAGCCCTGGCTGCGTTCGGGAACGCCCCACCTCTACGCGGGGGTCGCCGAGGCGACGGGGGTGGTGGGTCCGCTGGTGCTGCCGGGCGGCAGTGCGTGCGCGGGCTGTATGGCGCTGGGGCGCGAGGAGCGGGATCCGGGGTGGCTGCGGATGCTGGCACAGTGGCGCTCCGGCCGCGGCGGGCCCGTACCGGCCTGCGACATCGGTCTGGCGACCGCGGTGGCGGGGCTGGCGGCGGCACACGCCCTGTCCTTCCTGGACGGTGAGCTGCCCGCCACCACCGGGGTCCGGTGGGAGACCTCGATGCCCCTGCTGGACTGGCGGCAGGAACGGATGGAGCCGCACCGCGACTGCTCCTGCGGCGCCGGTGGGCAGACTGAGGGGGAGTGCGCCTCGGGCGCCGGAAAGCCACAGGACACAATGGCCGGGTGACCGTCGTAGGCGGCCACGGGTGTCTGGGATTTGGAGGGGCGCATGTCTGATCTTCCCCGGAAGGCGGTCACCCGTACCGCCAAGCTGGCAGCACTGCCACTGGGCTTCGCCGGCCGAGCCACCTGGGGCCTGGGCAAGCGGATCGGCGGCAAGTCGGCCGAGATGGTGGGCCGCGAGATTCAACAGCGCACGGCGGACCAGCTGTTCAAGGTCCTCGGCGAGCTGAAGGGGGGCGCGATGAAGCTGGGGCAGGCCCTGTCGGTCTTCGAGTCCGCGCTTCCCGAAGAAGTCGCGGGCCCCTACCGGGCGGCGCTGACGAAGCTCCAGGAAGCCGCTCCGCCGATGCCGGCCCGCACGGTGCACTCGGTGCTGGAGGAGCGGCTCGGAGAGGAATGGCGCGACCTGTTCCTGGAGTTCGAGGACAAGCCGTCGGCGGCGGCCTCGATCGCCAGGTGCACCGGGCCGTGTGGCACGACGGGCGTGAAGTGGCCGTCAAGGTGCAGTACCCGGGGGCCGGGGAGGCCCTGCTCTCCGACCTGAACCAGCTGAGCCGCTTCGCTCGGCTGCTCGGCCCGCTCGTCCCGGGGATGGACATCAAGCCGCTCATCACCGAGCTGCGCGACCGGGTGTCGGAGGAGCTCGACTACGAACTGGAGGCCCAGGCCCAGCGGGAGCACGCGGAGGAGTTCGCGGACGACCCGGACGTACTGGTGCCCGGTGTGGTGCACCAGAGCGATCAAGTCCTGGTGACGGAGTGGATCGACGGAATCCCGCTGGCCGACGTGATCTCGGACGGTACGGCGGAGCAGCGGGACAGGGCGGGGCAGTTGCTGGCCCGTTTCCTCTTCTCCGGGCCGGCCCGCACAGGACTGCTGCACGCAGATCCGCATCCGGGCAACTTCCGGCTGGTGCCGGTGGGGGGCACGGGCGCAGACCCCGACGGCGGCGGACGACGAGAGCGGGTCGGTCGCACCATGGCGGCTCGGTGTCCTGGACTTCGGCACCGTGGACCGGCTGCCCGGCGGGCTGCCCGCGACGATCGGTGAATCGCTGCGGATGACGATCGACGGCGAGGCTGAGGCGGTGTACGAGCTGCTCCGTGAGGAAGGTTTCGTGAAGGAGACCATCGACCTCGACCCGGACGCGGTGCTGGACTACCTGCTGCCGATCATCGAGCCGGCGCAGGCAGACGAGTTCACGTTCACCCGGGGCTGGATGCGCGGGCAGGCGGCGCGGATAGCCGATGTCCGCTCCCCCGCCCACCAGTTGGGCAAGCAGCTCAATCTGCCGCCGTCCTACCTGCTGATACACCGGGTGACCTTGAGCACCATCGGAGTGCTCTGCCAGCTGGGTGCGACCGTACGGCTGCGGCATGAACTGGAGGAGTGGCTGCCCGGTTTCCTCGCCGATGACCATGCCGAAGCGGAGGAAGCGGCGGCGGCCGGGGCGTAGCCGGGCCGGACCTCCCCTTGTGACGGTGTCCCCTTCGGGGTGCCGAATGGCTCTCGGCGGCCGGCCAACGCACTGCGGGGGCCGGTCCGTTCGGACCGGCCCCGCCAGTGGGCCTTCATGTGCCGGCCTGCCGGCGCCTGTTACTGCATGACCGCCATGGCCAGGGCGCGGCGGGCGCGCAGTGACACGCGCTCGGCGCGGCGCTGCATCCGCCGGGCGGCGACCAGGCGCACGGCCTGGTGTTCCGCCTCGGCTTCCCGCCGGCGTTCTTGCATATGGGCACGGGCCAGGGCTTCTGGGATGAGTTGCATCTCGCGGGTCCTGTTCTGACGCGAGTCGTTCGCGCCGGTGGTGGTCACGTCGTGGGTCGCGGTGCCGAAGGGCTCGCTGGGGGAAGAGGTCATCGGGGCCTGCTTCTTGGGATCGTGCGTATGGGGTCGGTCGATGGTTCCGATGGTGTTCATGCCGCGACCGGGTTCTTGCGCGGGCGGCCACGCGGCCGCTTGCGGGCGACTACCACGCCCTGGACGAAAAGCTCGCCACCCCAGACGCCCCAGGGCTCGCGACGCTCCTTGGCCCCGGCGAGGCAGGCCTCGACCAGCGGGCAGGTGCGGCAGAGCGACTTGGCGTACTCGACATCGGCCGGGGTCTCGGCGAAGAAGACTTCCGGGTCATAGGAGCGGCAGGGGACGGGCGTACCGAGGTTCTCGATGGCGTCGTCGAGCGCGGTGAGCGCGGTAAGGGGGGTCAAGGCGGTCTGGCAGTCAAGGCGAGGTCCTCCGTGAGACCGGGCGGCGAGGTGATCGTTTGGGAAGGCGGTACGGACGGGGCGTGCGTTTCGAGTTGCACGGTGGTTTGTTCCTCGTCGAGTCGTTCCGGCCGGTCGGCCGGGTGGCGGTTGCTGTCCCGAGGCCCCTTCGCTCTGTCTCTCCACTTCGGGAAAAACAGAAGGGCCGCGGATCCCTGGTGGGGTTCCGCGGCCCTGAGGCGCCTGCCTGATCCTGGATCAGGCTGGATCACTCCAGGGTTCGAGCCCACGGAAGGCCCACATCGTGTGGTGCTGCGTCGTCTGCTTCTTGGATCCGGCACCGGCTGCCGCAAAGGCATAGGCCTGCGCCTGTGCCACTGCTACTGCTGCTTCCGGTGCCTCGGTCGGTCGCTCATTGCGCGCCAGAACGGGAAGGCTCGCGAGAGACGCCGGACGGACGGCGGAAATGCCGGACAGACCGGTGCCACGAAGCGAAGAGCCGAGCGGGCAGGGGGCGACGACCGAGTGATCGGTCATTTTGGTGAAGGTCATGAAGCTGGTCACTGGGCTCGCCTCCTCTCGGCGTCTCGGGGACCTGATGGCCGGGGCCGGTCCCTACGTATTCGGATAAGTACAGCACGGAATCAGGGCTTCAGAGAAGTCGCTGTTCCCGTGGTTAAGAACCTATGGGGATTCCCAGGGCATGCGCAAACTATTTTTTCGACGAGTTTGAATCAGTCCTCCTCGTCGGCCCCACCAAGCTCCTGGCCTGCGCAAAGAGCGAGCACATCGGCTCCGAAACGCGCCAGCTTGCGCGCGCCGACCCCCGAGATCACGGCCAGTTCCCCCGCCTCGGCCGGCGCCGCCTCGGCGATCGCCATCAGCGTCTTGTCGGTGAAGACGCAGTACGCGGGCTGCCCCAGCTCCTGCGCCTGACCGGCCCGCCAGTCGCGCAGCCGTTCGTACAGCGCCTCGTCCATGTCGGACGGGCAGTCCTCGCAGCGCATCAGCTTCACCTCACCCGCGTCGGTGAGCGTCTTTCCGCATACCCGGCACAGGGCCGGGCTGCGGCGCCTGGGCCTGGCCACACCACCGGTGCCCCTGCTGCCGCTGCCGGCCGTGCTCGACGCCACCGCCACCACCCGCGCCACGGTTGCCGGAGGACGCGGAGCCGGGGCGCAGCCCGCCCAGGAAACGGCTCGGACGGCGGGAGGCCCGGCCGCCCGGCGAGCGGGACAGGGCCCAGGACAGACCAAGATGCAGCCGGGCGCGCGTGACGCCGACGTACAGCAGGCGCCGCTCCTCCTCGATCTGCTCGTCGGTCTTGGCGTAGGTGATCGGCATCATGCCCTCGGTGAGACCGACCAGGAACACGGCGTCCCACTCCAGGCCCTTCGCCGAGTGCAGCGAAGCGAGGGTGACGCCCTGGACGGTGGGCGCGTGCTGGGCGGCCGCGCGCTCGTCGAGCTCCGTGACGAGATCGGAGAGCGTCGCGGCGGGCCTGGCCTTCGCGAAGTCCTCCGCGAGGCGCACCAGCGCGGCCAGTGACTCCCACTGGTCGCGTACCGCCCCGGAGCCCGCGGGGGGCTGCGTGGTCCAGCCGTTGCCGCTGAGGACGGCGCGGGTCTGGGAGGGGAGGTCGACGACGTCGTCGAGCAGGGGGTCGTTGTTGCCGAACCGGGCGGCGCTGCGCAGGCCGTGGATGGCCTTCCGCACCTCCTGGCGTTCGAAGAACCGCTCCGCGCCGCGGAGCTGGTAGGGCACACCGGCGTCGGCCAGAGCCTGTTCGTAGACCTCCGACTGGGCGTTGATGCGGTACAGCACGGCGATCTCGCCCGCCGGGACGCCCGCGGCGATGAGGTCGCGGATGCGGCGGGCGGTGCCCTCGGCCTCGGTGGGCTCGTCCGCGTACTCCGTGTAGACGGGCTCGGGGCCCGCTTCGCGCTGGGAGACCAGCTCCAGGCGGTGCTCGGCGGCCCGGCCCCGCGCCTGGCTCAGCAGGCCGTTGGCCAGGTGGACGACCTGTGGCGTCGAACGGTAGTCGCGGACCAGCTTCACCACGGTGGCGTCCGGGTGCTTGGTGCGGAAGTTCAGCAGGTGGTCGGGGGTGGCGCCGGTGAAGGAGTAGATCGTCTGGCTGGCGTCGCCGACGACGCACAGGCTCTGCCGGTCGCCGAGCCACAGTTCGAGCAGCCGCTGCTGGAGCGGGCTGACGTCCTGGTACTCGTCCACCACGAAGTGCTGGTACTGGCTGCGCACGTGGTCGGCGATGTCGTCCCGGTCCTGGAGGATGCCGACGGTGAGCAGCAGCACGTCCTCGAAGTCGATCACGGCGCGGTCGCGCTTGAGCTGCTCGTACATCGCGTAGATCTGGGAGATCTCCGCCGCGTCCCTGGGGACGTCACGGCCGGACTTGGCGCCGCGGCCGGATAGTCGCCGGGGACGGTCTGCGTGACCTTCGCCCACTCGATCTCGCCCGTCACGTCCCGCAGCTCGTTGCGGTCGAGACGGACGCGGCAGCGGGCTGCGGCCTCGGCGACCAGCTGGATCTTGCGCTCGACGAGGCGGGGCAGGTCGCCACCGACTGCTTTCGGCCAGAAGTACTGGAGCTGGCGCAGCGCGGCGGAGTGGAACGTCCGGGCCTGGACGCCGCCCGCGCCGAGCTGGCGGAGCCGACCGCGCATCTCGCCGGCGGCGCGGTTGGTGAACGTGACGGCAAGCACACTGGCGGGCTGCAGTATCCCGGCGCGCACACCGTACGCAATGCGGTGCGTGATGGCGCGCGTCTTGCCGGTGCCCGCTCCCGCCAACACGCACACCGGACCGTGCAGGGCCGTGGCGACCGCGCGCTGCTCGGGGTCGAGCCCTTCGAGCACCGCGTCTGCCGAGTCGGGGACCTGCGGGAAAGGAGAGAAGTGCGTTGCTGCTGTCACCCCGCCATGCTGCCAGGTCGCAAGAGGTGGATGCGGCGCGTTGTCCACAGGGGCCGGGTGCCGGTCGTACTAATGCGGGATGCGGGAATGGCGGTCGGGCCGCGTACGTTCACACACTGGCATTTCCGACTCACCGGGGACCCGCCCCGGCGAACCAGAGGAGCGCATACGACATGCAGGGCACTGTGACGATGTACAGCACCACGTGGTGCGGCTACTGCCGTCGGCTCAAGAGCCAGATGGACCGTGAGGGCATCGCGTACACCGAGATCAACATCGAACTGGACCCTGAGTCGGCGGCCTTCGTGGAGAAGGCGAATGGCGGAAACCAGACGGTCCCGACCGTCCTCGTGGTCCCCGCCTCCGGTGAGCAGACGGTCATGACCAACCCGAGCCTCGCCCAGGTCAAGCAGGCGCTGGCGGTCTGAGGCGCGCGTACACAGAGCAGCTCGGAGCAGCACAGAGCACTCGGACCCGGAACACGTACGGAAGGGCCCCGGACGGCGCGGCAGCGCGGGGGCCCTTCCGTATGTCGCGGGAGGCCGCGGGGACTACGGGTTCAGCGGCTTCGGCAGGGGCTTGCCGTACCAGAGCTCCACCAGGCGGGCCGCGATGGAGATGCCCGAGGGGGACACGATCTCGCCGGACTCGATGGCGCTCCGCAGGTCGTCCCTGGAGAACCAGCGCGCCTCTTCGATCTCCTCGCCGTCCACGTTGATCTCCGACGATACGGCGCGTGCCATGAAGCCCAGCATCAGGCTGGACGGGAACGGCCACGGCTGGCTGGCGACGTACTCGACGCTGCCGACGGTGACGCCCGCCTCCTCGAAGACCTCACGGGCCACCGACTCCTCGATCGACTCGCCGGGCTCCACGAAGCCCGCGAGCGTCGAGAACCGGCCTTCCGGCCAGTGCACCTGGCGGCCGAGCAGCGCGCGGTCCTCCTCGTCCGTGACCAGCATGATCACAGCGGGGTCGGTACGCGGGTAGTGCTCGGCGCCGCACGCCTGGCAGCGGCGGATGTGTCCGGCCGCCGCGATGACGGTGCGCTCGCCGCAGCGCGAACAGAAACGGTGCAGCCGCTGCCAGTTCTCCAGGGCCACCGCGTGGACCATCAGGCCCGCGTCGCGCGGGGAGAGCAGAAGCCCGGCTTCGCGCAGGCCCGCCGGCCGCGCGGACTGGTCCATCCGGCCGGGCAGGGAGTCCTTCTGGAGCGCGAAGTAGCTGACGCCCTCCTCGTCCGTACCGAGGAAATAACGGTGCGTCTCGGTGACCGGGGCCTCGAAGGCCGGGGTCATGACGAGTTCGGTGCGGCCGTCCGGGGTGTCGTCGATCAGGGCCTGGCCGCCGGAGACCACGAAGACGCGGGTCGTCGGGTGGCTCCATGCCGCGGCCAGCCAGGCCTCGTCGAGGCGGTGGTGCGCGGCGCGGTCGATGCCGCTCGGGGCGGTGAGCCCGATCGGCCGCTCCGTGGTCCGCGCGGTCTCCGTGGTCAGGCCCATGTGGTCGGTCGAGGTGCTCACAGGTGCTTCCAACTCCCCCTGGTGGATTCGGACGGTGTCAGGTTCAGGAGGCGCGCCAGTGCGCCGCGAGGTCGCCCCACAGGTACGCGGCGGTCTCGACGCCCTTGAAGAGCAGGTCGAGTTCGACCTTCTCGTCGGGTGCGTGCCAGCCGTCGGACGGTACGGAGATACCCAGGAAGAGCACCGGTGCACCGAGTACGTCCTGGAGGTCGGCCGCGGGTCCCGAGCCGCCCTCGCGGGTGAAGCGGATCTTCTGGCCGAAGGCGCGGCCCATGGCCCGTACGACGGACTGGAGGGCGGGGTGGTCCAGCGGCGTCAGGCACGGGCGGGTGGCGGCGCCGAACGTGATCTCGTGGCGGATGCCGGCCGGGACACGGGATGCGGTCCAGTCGCGTACGGCCTGCTCGATCTTGTCCGGGTCCTGGCCGGCGACCAGGCGGAAGGACAGCTTCAGGTGGGCGGAGGACGGGACGATCGTCTTGCCGCCGGGGCCCTGGTAGCCGCCGCCCATGCCGTTGACCTCGGCGGTCGGGCGGGCCCAGACGCGCTCCAGGGTGGTGTGGCCCGCCTCGCCGAGGGTGGCGCGGGACTTGGCCGTACGCAGCCACTCGGCCTCGTCGAAGGGAAGCTCGGCGAACAGTTCGCGCTCGCGGTCCGTGAGCTCCACGACGCCGTCGTAGAAACCGGGGATCGTGATGCGCTCGTCCTCGTCGTGGAGAGCGGCGACCAGGCGGGCAGCGACGGTGGCGGGGTTGGGGACGGCGCCGCCGAAGGATCCCGAGTGGATGTCCTGGTCGGGGCCGTACAGCTCGATCTCGCAGTCGGCCACGCCGCGCATGCCCGTGCACACGGTCGGGGTGTCCTCGGACCACATGCCGGTGTCGGAGACGATCACGGCATCGGCGGCGAGGCGCTCGGCGCGCTCCTCGACGCCGCGCGGAAGTGCGGGGAACCGGACTCCTCCTCGCCCTCGATGAGGAGCTTGAGGTTGACGGCGGGGGCGGTGCGGCCGGTGGCGGCGAGGTGGGCGCGTACCCCGAGGGTGTGGAAGAACACCTGGCCCTTGTCGTCGGCGGCGCCGCGGGCGTAGAGCCTGCCGTCGACGATCTCCGGCTCGAAGGGGTCGGTGTGCCAGCCGTCCGCGCGGGCGGCTGGCTGCACGTCGTGGTGTCCGTAGACAAGGACGGTGGGGGCGGCCGGATCGCCGCTCGGCCACTCGGCGAAGACCGCCGGAGCACCCGCCGTGGGCCAGACCTCGGTGACCGGGAAGCCGGTCTCCCCGAGCTTCACGGAGAGCCATTCGGCGCTGCGGCGCACATCGGCCGCGTGGGCGGGCTGCGCCGACACGGACGGGATGCGCAGCCAGTCGGCGAGGTCGCCGAGGAAGGCCGCGCGATGCGTGTCGATGTACGTACGGACGACGCTGTCCGGGGTGTCGCTCATGTCCTTGAGCCTAGCCGCCCGCCGGAGGGGGCTCGTCCAGCAGGATCCGTTCGAGCTCGGCGCGGCCGGGGAGGCGGGCGGGGCGCGCGATTTCGCCGGTGCGTACGTAGAGGAAGGCGGCGGCCACGGAGTCGAGCGGCAGGTCGTGCTGCTCGGCCCAGGCCAGACGGTAGAGCGCGAGCTGGAGGGGGTCGGCGGTGTGTGTACGGCTCGTCTTCCAGTCGATGATCTCGTACGCGCCGGTGTCCTCGTCGCGGTACACCGCGTCCATACGGCCCCGGATCACCCGGCCCGCGAGGGTGAGGTGGAAGGGCACCTCGATGCGGTACGGGGTGCGGCGGGCGTACGGGGTGCGCTCGAACGCCTCCTTGAGGGCGGCCAGGTCGCGCTCGTCCGCGATCTCGGCCTCGGTCCCGTCGCCACCGGGCAGCTCGTCGGGGCCGAGCATGGGCAGCGGCAGCTCCTCGAAACGTGACTCCACCCACGCGTGGAACCGGGTGCCGCGGCGGGCGGCGGGCTGGGGCGGGCGCGGCATGGGGCGGGCGAGCTCGTGGGCGAAGCCGTCGGGGTCGGCGGCGAGCCGCAGGACTTGGGATGCGGTGAGGGAGGGGGGGACGTGGACATCGCGGGTGGTGGCGCGGGCGCGGCGGAGCTCACCGGCGAGGGCGTCGAGGTCGCGGTCCCAGGAGGCGATGGCGCGGGCTTCCTCGGGGGTGAGGGAGCCCGCGCTTCGGCCCGCCTCTTCCCGGGGCTGCGGAACGAACCCTGCGGGCCCTCGGGTCCCGGTGAGCGCGTAGCGTCCGCCGGGTCCGTCGCCTCTGCCGGGTCCGTCGCGGCCGTCGGATCCGTCGGGTGGGGGCGTGCGGACGTGGCGTCGTGGTCCCGGGCGCCGGAGGCGGGGTGGGCGTGCTCCGGTGCGGT
>RHMC01000184.1 GCA_003719395.1 Streptomyces altiplanensis | reverse complement strand
CCGTGCTCCCCCGGGCCCTGGCCGGCGGCCGCACCCGACAGTCACCCGGTAAGCCCTGGTCCGGGCGCAGGGCGACGGCCAGGGCGAGCGCGGCGAGGGCCGGGGCCGGGGCGGCGGCGACCGGAAGCAGCGAGCCGCAGATACGGCCGCACGCGTAACCCCCGGCGACGGCGAGCACGTTCGGCAGGACGCCTTCGGGCCTGGCCTCCCGGCCCGCCGCGGTATCAGCGGCCAGACGGCGCAGCCACCGAGGATCACGACGCCGGCGGCATCGGTGAGGACGCCGCGTTCGCGCGCGGCGGACGGTACAGCCGGTGCAGCCACCCCGTCGCCCCCCGACCTGAGACGGATCCCGCCGATCACGGCCCGAACCGGCCTGGTGCCAGGGATTGGCGCACACGGTAACGGCAGGGGCGGTGATGTGTGTACGGGTTGCGCGGGAACGTTGCCTCGGCTGCCGAGGCCGCCCTCTCCGGACCCCGCCCGGCCACCGTAGACTCCGCTGCGTGAGCGCCACCCCCACCGCCGTGGACCAGCCCGCAGAACAGCTGGCCCCGCACTCCGATGCCCCCTCGCGCGGGAGAAGCATGCTGACCCGGCTCGCGGCCCCCGTGGCCGCCGTACTCTCCGGTCTGCTGCTGTACGCCAGCTTCCCGCCCCGCCCGCTGTGGTGGCTGGTGCTGCCGGGCTTCGCCCTGCTCGGGTGGTGTCTGCACGGGCGGCGGGCCCGGGCCGCCTTCGGTCTCGGCCTCCTCGCCGGTCTCGGCTTCCTGCTGCCGCTGCTCAGCTGGACGGGAGAAGAGGTGGGCCCGGTGCCGTGGCTCGCGCTCGCCGACGCCGAGGCACTGTTCGTCGCCGTGTGCTGTGCCGGTATCGCCATGGTGACCCGGCTGCCGCTCTGGCCGGTGTGGGGCGCCGCCGTGTGGATCCTCGGCGAGGCGGCACGCGCGCGCGTGCGTTCGGCGGTTTCCCCTGGGGCAAGATCGCCTTCGGCCAGGCGGACAGTGTCTTCCTGCCGCTTGCGGCGGTCGGCGGCACGCCCGTCCTCGGTTTCGCGGTCGTGCTGTGCGGCTTCGGACTCCACGAAGCGCTGCGGCAGTTCCGCGCGTACCGCTCGACCCGCCGGATACCGCGCGGGGGAGCGGCCCTTGCGGCACTGAGCGTCGTCGTACCGGTCACGGCCGCCCTGGCCGCCCTGCCGCTCGTCGACAACTCCGCGCAGGACGGCACCGCGACGGCCGCCGCGGTCCAGGGCAACGTGCCGCGGCTGGGCCTCGACTTCAACGCCCAGCGCCGTGCGGTGCTGGACAACCACGCACGGCGTACGGAAGAGCTCGCCGAGGACGTCGAGGCAGGCAAGGTGCCCCGGCCCGACTTCGTCCTGTGGCCGGAGAACTCCTCCGACCTCGACCCCTACCGCAACAGCGACGCCCGCATGGTGATCGACCGCGCCGTGCGCGCGATCGGCGCCCCGACGGTCGTCGGAGCGGTGCTCACACCGGACAAGGGCAAGCTGCGCAACACCCTGATCGAGTGGGACCCGGAGCGCGGCCCTGTCGCGACGTACGACAAGCGGCACGTCCAGCCGTTCGGCGAGTACATCCCGATGCGTTCCTTCGTGCGGCTCTTCAGCTCCGACGTCGACCGCGTCCGCAGGGACTTCGGTCCCGGCGACAAGGCGGGTGTCTTCGACCTCGCCGGCACCAAGGTGGGGCTCGCCACCTGCTACGAGGCGGCCTTCGACTGGGCGGTGCGGGACACCGTCACGGGCGGGGCCCAGCTCATCACCGTACCCAGCAACAACGCCACCTTCGGACGCAGCGAGATGACGTACCAGCAGCTCGCGATGTCGCGGGTGCGGGCGGTCGAGCACAGCCGGGCCGTCGTCGTTCCCGTGACCAGCGGGGTCAGTGCCGTTGTCCGGCCGGACGGCAAGGTCGTGCAGAAGACGCGGATGTTCACGCCGGACGCCCTGGTCGCCGAGGTGCCGCTGCGCTCCTCGCTGACCCCCGCGACGCGCCTCGGCGCGCTCCCCGAGGGCGTGCTGGTGGCGCTCGCCGGAGCCGGTCTCGGGTGGGCCGTTCTCCGTGGCGTACGGGCCCGCCGGCGTACGTCGGAGTGATCCCCGGGTGAGTTCCGGGTGAGTTCCGGGTGAGTTCCGTCCCG
The DNA here is from genome assembly GCA_003719395.1 of Streptomyces altiplanensis. GTDB lineage: Bacteria > Actinomycetota > Actinomycetes > Streptomycetales > Streptomycetaceae > Streptomyces > Streptomyces altiplanensis. The sequence goes on along the minus strand of RHMC01000184.1, from coordinate 9,579 downwards.
GAAACGCCCCGTTAGGGTCGGACCATGGCAACTCCCGAATTCATCCGCGAGCTCCGGGCCACCGCGGGTCACCAGCTCCTCTTCCTGCCGGGCGTCAGCGCCATCGTCTTCGACGAGGCGGGCAGAGTGCTGCTCGGGCGCCGCACCGACACCGGGAAGTGGTCGGTCATCGGCGGCATCCCCGAGCCGGGGGAGCAGCCGGCGGTGACGGCCGTGCGGGAGGTGTACGAGGAGACCGCCGTGGAGTGCGTGGCGGAACGCGTCGTTCTCGTACAGGCCCTGAAGCCGGTCGAGTATCCGAACGGCGACCGGTGCCAGTACATGGACATCACGTTCCGGTGCCGGGCCGTCGGCGGTGAGGCGCGCGTCAACGACGACGAGTCGCTGGACGTGGCCTGGTTCCCGGTGGACGCGCTCCCGGACCTCAGCGAGTTCTCTCTCCTGAGGATCAAGCAGGCCGTCACCGACGAACCCACATGGTTCGAGCCCACCACGCAGTTCTGAAGTATGGGCCGCGACCACATGGGTGGTGTGGTGGGCGCTGCTTAGTGTCGTGGCTATGACCGCGCCCACCACACCCTCACCGCACGTACCCGGACCCGGCCTCGGCGGCCGTACCGCGCTCGTCACCGGCGGCGGCGGGCGGCATCGGCCGCGACTGCGCGCTGCGGCTCGCGCGCCGGCGCCAAGGTCAGAGCCGTGGACCGGGACGCGGAAGGGCTCCAGACCCTCACCGGGCAGGCACAGGGCCTGGCGGGCACGGTGGAGCCACGGACCCTGGACCTCACCGACCTCGACGCGGCGGAGCAGGTGGCGGCGGGCACGGACATCCTGGTGAACAACGCCGGACTGCAGCTGGTCCGCGCCATCGAGGAGTTCCCCCCGGACGCCTTCCACACCGTCCTGACCGTGATGCTCGAAGCGCCGTTCCGGCTGATCCGGGGAGCGCTGCCGCACATGTACGGGCAGGGCTGGGGGCGCATCGTCAACATCTCCTCCGTGCACGGGCTGCGCGCCTCCGCGTACAAGTCGGCGTACGTCGCCGCCAAGCACGGCCTCGAAGGGCTCTCCAAGACCGCGGCGCTCGAAGGCGCCGAGCACGGTGTCACCTCGAACTGCGTCAGCCCCGGGTACGTCCGCACCCCGCTCGTCGAGCGGCAGATCGCCGACCAGGCCGCCGCCCACGGGCTGCCGGAGGAGCGCGTACTCGCCGACGTACTGCTCAAGGACTCCGCCCTCAAGCGCCTCCTCGAACCGCACGAGGTCGCCGAGGCCGTGGCGTACCTGTGCGGCCCCCAGGCATCGTTCATCACGGGAATTTCGCTGCCCCTCGACGGCGGCTGGACCGCTCACTAGCTGGTTGAGTGTGCCCATGTCCCACGACCAGCCACAGAGCGGCAGCGAAACCCCGTACCTGGAGCTCCTCGCGCGCGGGGCCGCCGCCGACGCCTACGAGCGGCCCGTGCTGGTCGCCCGTGCGGACGGCGCGACGCCCGAGACACTCGCCGCCCTCGAAACCGCGAAGCTCCACGCGCTGCGGGTACGTGCCGAACTGGAGGGGCGGCGGCGCCGCGAGGCCGAGCTGTCCGCGCTCTACGAGACCGCCCACGACCTCGCCGGGCTGCGCGATCTGGACGCCGTACTGGCGGCGATCGTGCAGCGGGCACGGTCGCTGCTCGGCACGGAGGTCGCTTACCTGAGCCTCAACGACCCGGTGGCGGGCGACACGTACATGCGGGTCACCGAAGGGTCGGTGTCGGCGCGCTTCCAGCAACTGCGCCTCGGCATGGGGGAGGGGCTCGGCGGGCTGGTCGCCCAGACCGCCCGCCCCTACGCGACCGAGAGCTACTTCGACGACCCCCGTTTCCAGCACACCTGGACCATCGACTCGGGCGTACGCGACGAAGGGCTCGTCGCGATCCTCGGCGTACCGCTCACCCTCGGCAGTCAGGTGATCGGTGTGCTCTTCGCCGCCGACCGCCGCGCCCGCGTCTTCGAGCGCGAGCAGATCGCCCTGCTCGGGTCGTTCGCCGCGCATGCCGCTGTCGCCATCGACACCGCGAACCTGCTGGCGGAGACGCGTTCCGCGCTCGCCGAGCTGGAGAAGGCCAACGAGATCATCCGCGACCGCAGCGGCGTCATCGAGCGCGCCTCGGACGTGCACGACCGGCTCACCGAACTGGTGCTGCGCGGCGGCGGCGTCGACGACGTGGCGCGCGCGGTGTCCGAAGTGCTGGACGGAACGGTGGAGTTCACGGACGCGGAGGGGGAGCCGACGGGAGCGGACGGCCATGCGGTGCGGTGCGGTGACGACTGGGTGGCCACCGTCTCGGCCGGCGGGGAACTCCTCGGCGCGCTCGTCCTGCACGGTCACCCCGCCCTGGACCCCGTCGACCAGCGCACGCTCGAGCGCGCCGCCATGGTGACGTCGTTGCTGCTGCTGGCCAGGCGTTCGGCGGGCGAGGCCGAGCAGCGCGTACGGGGCGAACTCCTCGACGACCTCCTCGACGCCCCCGACCGCGACCCCCGCCTGCTGCGCGAACGCGCCGCCCGGCTGCGCGCCGACCTCGACGCCTCCCACGTGGTGCTCGCTGCCCGCATCGAAGCGCCGCGGACGGCCAGCGTCGAGCGGGAGAGCGCGGACCGCAGGCGGCTCTGGTCCGCGGCCTCGCACCTGGCGGCGACCGGGCAGGGCCTCGCCGCGCCCGCGACGGCCGCACCGTACTGCTGCTCCCGCTGGACAGCGGTGACAGCGCCGCGGCCCTCGCACGCCGGACGGCGAAGCACCTGGGAGGCGCCCTGCGCGAGCCCGTCACGGTCGGATCCTCGGGACCGGTGGACGCGCCTGCGGCCCGCCCCGGTGCGGTGGCGGGGGCGTACGAGGAAGCACGCGCTGCGTCGACGCGCTGCGGCTGCTCGCCGTTGCGGTGAAGGCGCCGCAGCGGAGGATTTCGGCTTCCTGGGCCTGCTGCTCGCGGACAGCGGGGACGGCCGTTCCGGCGGCGCCGTCGAAGCGTTCGTACGCCGCACGATCGGCGAGGTCGTCGAGTACGACCGGCGGCGGGGAACCGACTTGGTGCGCACCCTGGACGCGTACTTCGCGTGCGGGATGAGCCCTGCCCGTACGAAGGACGAACTGCACGTCCACGTCAACACGGTGGCGCAGCGCCTGGAGCGCATCGGCAGGCTGCTGGGTGCGGACTGGCAGTCGCCGGAGCGGGCACTGGAGGTGCAGCTGGCGCTGCGGCTGCATGGGCTGTTGTCGGCGATCACGCGCTGAAAGCCACGCGCGGGAACGTCCGAAGACCGTTCCCGGGCGTGGCTGTTCTTCCGCCGCTCGCGTCCGCTCCGCTCGCGTCCGCTCAGACGGTACGGGCGCCGGCGGCCCGTACGGCGGGGCTTTCCTCTCCCTTGCCCGTCCCGGCCTCGATGTCCGCCAGGTCCCGGTGCCGGGTCTCCTTCGCGCATCCGATCGCGACCGCCGTGATGAGCGCGGCGGCGATGACGTACAGGGCGATCGGTGTGGAGCTGCCGTAGTCGTTGAGGAGGGCGGTGGCGATCAGCGGCGCCGGGGCGCCGGCCGCGACCGAGGAGAACTGCGCGCCGATCGAGGCGCCGGAGTAGCGCATCCGGGTCGCGAACATCTCTGAGAAGAAGGCGGCCTGCGGCGCGTACATCGCCCCGTGGAAGACCAGCCCGACCGTGACGGCGAGGAGAAGGCTCCCGAAGCTGCTGGAGTCGATGAGCATGAAGAACGGGAACATCCAGAGACCGATCCCGACCGCACCGAGCAGGTAGACGGGCCTGCGTCCGAACCGGTCCGACAGGGCGCCCCAGACAGGGATCACAGCGAAGTGGACGGCCGATGCGACCAGTACCGCGTTGAGCGCCGTCTGCTTGCTCAGATCCGCCTTTGTCGTCGCGTAGACGAGGATGAAGGCGGTGATGACGTAGTAGCTGATGTTCTCCGCCATACGGGCGCCCATCGCGATCAGCACATCGCGCCAGTGGTGACGGAGGACGGCGACCAGCGGCATCTTCTCGGTGGCGGCGGAGGCGCTCTTGCGGGCTTCCGCCTGGGCCAACGCGGCCTTGAAGACAGGAGATTCATCGACAGAGAGACGAATCCACAGACCGACGATCACCAGTACGCCCGACAGCAGGAACGGTATGCGCCAGCCCCATGCGAGGAAGGCGGACTCCGACAGCAGCGCGGTCAGCGCGGACAGCACCCCGGTGGCGAGCAGTTGCCCGGCGGGTGCCCCGGTCTGCGGCCAGGAAGCCCAGAACCCACGCCGCTTGGCGTCGCCGTGCTCCGACACCAGCAGTACCGCCCCGCCCCACTCGCCACCGAGCGCGAAGCCCTGGACGAGCCGCAGCACGGTGAGCAGGACGGGCGCCACGGAGCCGATCGAGGCGTGCGTCGGCAGCAGACCGATGGCGAAGGTGGCACCGCCCATCAGCAGCAGGCTCAGCACCAGCAGCTTCTTACGGCCGAGCCGGTCACCGTAATGCCCGAAGACAAGAGCTCCGAGCGGCCTGGCGGCGAAGCCGACCGCGTAGGTCAGGAAGGCCAGCAGGGTTCCGACGAGAGGGTCGGAGTCGGGAAAGAAGAGTTCGTTGAAGACCAGCGCGGCAGCTGACCCGTAGAGAAAGAAGTCGTACCACTCGATGGTCGTGCCGATGAGGCTCGCGGCGACGATGCGCTTGAGGCTGGACGGGGCTGGTGGAGCGGTCGCGGGGGAGGACATCGGCACCACTTCCTGGCGGCTGACGGGGACGTGTTCGTGTCGCCATACCGTAGGAATGCGCAGGTCAGAGGCGTATGTGGCGGGACACCATAGTTCTTGGCGCAGGAGTGCGCGCATCCACCATGGGGACGCTCCCGAAGCTCCTCCGAAGCCCTCGACCAAGCCGCGAAGGAGGCTGCCCGCGTTGCACTATTCAGGCACGATTCGGAGGCACCGTGCTGACACCCGTGCTGGTTTCGTGCTGACTGAAAGCCCACGTCATCACCCCTTCTCACCGCTCCCGTGCCGACTTGGTGCTGACTACGCTACGTTGAACTCCGGCATCTGCGGCACATCGGATGCCGATGCTGCGACGACGCCGGGCCGGTGCGGCGGCTGCTGCTGGTTCTGATGATCAGTCCCTTTGTGGCGGCGCCCCGGTACGGCCTCACGATTGGACTGTTGAAGGGACCTGGTGCCGCTTCGGCGCTGTCCCTGTCATCGCCCGGCAACCCCGTCGACGATCAGCAGGAGTTTTACCGCCTGCCCGCCAACACCACACCAGCGGAAGTCGCGCACGTCCTGTGCCAGTTGAGTCGCGCCGCCGACCGGCGTGTGGTGGACGACATCCTTCACGAGGCCGCCGCAGACGCGCGCTACCCGACCGGATGGTTTCCTGGAGAACGGATCATCGTCCTCGACCTGGAAACGACCGGCCTGAACGAACACCAAGACCGGATCGTGGAGGCGGCCTGGCTGCTGGCGGACCGGCGGGCGCTGGCCTGGGACAGCGTTCTCATCAATCCCGGCGTACCGGTGAAGGACTCCTATCGGATCCACGCCATAGACGACGTGACAGCCCTCCACCACGGCCGCAATCCCCGGGAGGCCATCGACGAGGTGACTGGAGCGGTTGCCAAGCACATCGTCGACGGTGCCGCTCTGGTCGTGTTCAATCGAATCTTCGACCTGCCATTCCTCGCCGCAGAGTGCCGACGTCACGGCCTGCCCACTCTGGAAGGCCGAGTGGGGCGGCCGTTGAAGGTCGTGGACCCCATACGGATCCACCAGAGCGTTCAGCGTCGCGGGGGAAGCAGCAAGCTGGCCGACCTGGCGCTCCTGTACTCCCCTGGGAACACCGCCTCGCACAGTGCCCTTGGTGACTGCTTGGCCACCTGGGACGTGCTGGCCGCGCTGTGCCGTAACGAGAGCAGGGCCATTGTGCGCCGGGCGTTTGACAGGTCCGCGCGTGACGCCCATGAGCTGACACTACGACACCTACTCGCCTTGAGCTGACCTCGTCACAGTGCGCGGTCTCAGCCATGACCGGCGCGTCGAGCACGGTCGTGGACCTCACCGGCGACGATGCGTCGCTTGTACCGCCACAGCTGCTTGCGTTCCTCCGTCGTGAGGTTGTCCGCGAGGCGGTTCACCTCGCCCCAGACCGCCGACCGGGCCGCGCGGGCGGAGGCCCAGTCACCTCTCTCGACGGCTTCGCGCAGGTCTTCCATCAGCGTCAGCAGCGGCTTGCGGGCCTCCTTCTGCCGTCTGCTGAACGGTACCGACTCCACGGTGGCTTGCCGCTGTTCCCAGTCGGGCCCGCCGGTCAGCAGGTGCACGCGGGGGCGCGATCGGTGAGTCATGACGCATTCTCCTTCGTCTCGCACCACTGGCAGGCGGGCTCCCGCTCGGTAACGAGATCAGGTAGCCGTATCCGGCTGTCAGACGACCAGGGCAATGTGCCGTGCCCTGGTGAGGGCGACATACGGTGAGCGATGATGGTCTCTGCCATGGTCGAGTTCATGGGCCGGTGCTGCCTCGGGCTCTTCCAAGGCGACGGAACCGGCTTTCTCCGGCCTCAGCCGGTCGAGTCCTTGGGGAGCCAGTCCGCGAAGACCTCCGGGAGGCGGTCCAGGTCCTCGGCCGTGACGGTGACGAGACGCAGGCCGTGATGGCGGGCCAGTTCCCGTTTGCGCGCGACCTTCGCCGCGTACGCCTCCTTCGTCATGAGGCCCAGGGCTTCGACGAACGTGCCGTCCGCCAGGCGCCAGTCGGCCCGTAGGCCGGTCGTGTTGAGTTCCGGATGGCGTGGGTAGGCGGGCTCCGGCTCATGGGCCACGCCCCAGTGATGAAGGAAGTCGTCCACGTGCCGCTCGAACAGGGAGCGGCACGGATGCCCGTCCGTGGCCGTGGTCGCCGTACCCATCGAGGTGCGGAGCCCGTCCGTGAGGAGCCCTGCGTGTGCCAGCCACTCTGTCCAGGTGCGGGCCGGGCGCGTCGGCCGCGTACTCAGCAACGCGGAGCCGGGGCGTGGGACCAGGAAACGGCAGAGCATCACCTCGTCGACCAGAGCGTGGTCCTCGGAGGGGACGCAGACGCGGTCCAGCTGGGTGAGGGACGGCGGTCCGGAGAACTCGATCTCCGCGAGCCTGCGCAGCGCGTACACGATCGCTTTCGTCCACGCTCCGTCCACTCCTGTGTCCCGCAGCACCCCGTTCCCCGCGAGGACGCAGCAGCCGTGGCAGTAGAAGAGTCCCGGGCGTGCCGACTGGGAGGAGCGCCCGCAGAGGCGGCACGGCCCGCGCTCGGCCAGGTTTACGGGGGCACCGAAGAGCGCCTCCAGGGCTCGCCGGTAGTACGGGTTTTCCGTCACGTCGTCGATGAGCGGCGCAGCAGCCTTCCCGTCTTCGCGGCAAGTACCTCCTCGTTGTCGGGTTTCGCGTTGAGCCAGTGGCGGTGGGGCTCCGGGATCAGCCGCTGCACGGTGGCCGTCACTCGGCTGGAGCGGCCGACCGGGCTGATCCCGGCCGGCGCGACCGCGGCACGGAGGTTGTGCCGTTCCACCTCCTCGCCCGGCGTGCCCCAGGTCACGAGCAGCGGCCGCACGCCGTGTCGGCGCAGCAGTACCGTCAACGGCTCGGCGAGCGACGCGGCGTACACGGTGAGCGTGCCCGAGTCCGGGTCGAACCAGCCAGCCTCGGGAAGTCCGCCCCGCGGGACCCCCGGCTTCGAGAGCCGGATCGACCACCTGTCTCCGCCCGCGACGATCACGGCGTCCGGGAAGCCGCTGAGGGCCACCAGGTCCTCGGGTGTGTCCACGTCCACCCCGTGCGCGCGCAGCGCGTCGAGTGCCTCGGCACGCACCCGCTCGTCGACCAGGGTGAGCGGGCCGTCCGGCTGGTGGTACTGCCCGACCTCCACGCCGATCCGTCCAGGACGAGGATCCGGGTGTGGTGGAAGACGGACCGGGTGACGGCACGCAGGTCGCGGAAACCGTGTGGCGAGCTCCGGTACGTCTCCCAGGCGTGCAGGAGCGGCTGTGCCTCGGCGTCCCGGCGCTGCCGTGCGCGGTCACGCTCGGTCTCCCGGCCCCAGGCCCCGCCGGCGGCGCGATGGCTCAGACCGGTCCGTAGCCGGATGGCGAACCGTTCGGCGAGCGCCCGGCGCAGGCCCTGCTCGACACCGACCGGGGCCAGCACCTTCTCCGTGCACCGGTGGACCTTTTGCCGACGAGTGGCCAGGTACGCGTCCACGAGGGCGCGCACGGTCTGACGCTCGGGCAGCAGGACCCGTACGGAACCGACCGCGTACCCGAAGGCCTTCTGCTCCGCCCACGACACCGGCTCGTGGCGGCTGGGTTCCCAGTCCGCGTCGTCCTCGTCCTCACCGCCCTCGCCGTCCTCGTCGTCGTAGAAGCGGCCGTCGTCCTCGAGGTCGTAGAGCTCTATCCAGCCGTGGCAGCCGACGGGCATCCCGGTCTCCTCGGTGAGGTCGCGGATGCTCTGGCTCGTGACGTGCAGCGCGCTGCTGTAGAGATAGCCCATGTGCCGGTCGAGAACGGACCCGCCGTGGCAGGGCGGGGCGGTGACCGACACGGCACGCGTGTCGTAGTCGTTGTCGGGCCGGGGGACCAGACCCACGCGTACGGGTATGACGGCACCGTCCTTCGCCTTGGGCGCCGCCGGCCTGATGTTCTCCTTCCGTAGCCGGTCCAGGACGAACGCGCGCAGAGCGGGGACGGAGTCGTCGAAGACCGCGAACCCCGGGGAGAAGTCCTTCGTCGGATCGCCCGGGATCATGAGGAGACCCACGTCGGGGTCGTACTGGATCGTCTCGCGGCTCGACATGCGCGAATTATGCCAAGGGCATATGCGTTTCCGTGGTTCGGGGCAGGCGGGCCACGGACGGACGGTGGGCCCGAGCCTGGCCGCCGAGTGGGGTCCTGTTCCATGTGGCCCTGAGCGCGCCCTTCTTCCGTGCCGGACGTGTTCCCCGGCATCGGTCAGTGGGGGAACAGATCGCCGGCGTCGACCGCAAGGTAGGTCTCGGGTGTGGTGGCTTCGAGGGCCGCCGGAGTGAGGGTGAAGCGCGGGGCGTCCGTCAGACGGTGCTCCCAGGGCTGGTCGTGGGAGGCGACGAAGACCTCGCGGAGCCGGCGTCGGGCGATGGGCCTGGTTTCTTCCTGCCGCTCGCGGTACTCGCGGCGCGCGGCCGCCGACCGTTCTTCCAGTTCCTCCTCCTCGACGCCGGTGGCGCGGTCCTCCGCGCGCAGCCCCGGCGTCCGCTCCGCGATCTCCCTGTCGGCTCGGAAGAGTTCGGCACAGGCGGCGTAAAGCCGTCGGAACATGCCGAGAGTGACTTCCGTGTGCGGGATACGACCGGTGAGGAAGTCGTCCAGGCCCGCCGCCCGGGCGCTCGCGTCGTTCGGGGACGCCTTCGCGCCCGTGCAGGGCCGCTCGTCGTTCACGGGTGGCCTCGTCGTCCTCCATGAGGGTGAGCGGTCCCGCTGTCGGAGACCATGCAGCGTTTGAGGACATCGCGCTCCCTCCCCAGCTCCTTGTTCTCCTTC
>RHMC01000183.1 GCA_003719395.1 Streptomyces altiplanensis | reverse complement strand
GCGGCGCCGGCCCTCCGTGCGGCTGCCCGCCGTGCTGCTGCCCGCCGTGCGCCCGGAGGGCCTCGGCCCCCGCGTCCCCCGCCTCCCGCACCTTCGGAGCGACGCTGCGCACCGCCTTCCCGCCGAGCCGCTCGACCGGTTCCGCGGACTGCGCGCATCCGGTGAGCGCGAGCGCACAGGCCGCCAGCCCGGCCGGCAGCCGGTGCGCACGCCTCACAGGTAGTCCTCCAGCCTGGCCACGGCGTACCCCTTGGCGGTGACCGTCTTCATGACCCGCCGGATCATGTCCGGCATGGTGCCCTTCCAGTCCTCCCTGCCGCGGAAGTGCGTGAGGATGATGTCGCCGGGATGCAGGTCCCGGTCCCACTCCCGCCACTCCATCCGGTCGGGGAACGCCTCGGCGGCCCACAGCGGCACGGCCTTCACGCCGCAGGCGCGGGCGGCGCGCAGGGTGTCGGCGTTGTAGTTGCCGTACGGCGGCCTGAAGAGCCGGGGCCGCTTGCCGAACCGCTTCTCGATGACGGCCTGCATGCCGCAGATCTCGCGCTTCTGCCGGGCGTAGGTGAGGCCGGGCATGTAGGGGTGGTTGAGGGTGTGGTTGTGCAGGGCGACGCCGCGCGCCTGCATGCGCTCGAAGTAGCCGTAGTTCTCGCGCACCAGGTAGTCGCTGAGGAAAGCGCTGTAGGGGATGCCCAGCTCGGTCATCATCCGCAGCAGTTCCGGGTCCTTCTCCGCGCCGTCGTCCATCGTCAGGAAGACGACCCGCTCGTCGACCGGGACGGTGGTGAACACGGGCGGCAGCCCGCGCCCGGCCTCGAACCCCTTGCGCGTGGTGATCCTCGGCTTCACGGCGGGTGGCGGGGGCGCGACGAGCGGGGTCTGCGCGAGCCCCCACTTCTTGGCGGCGGCGACACGCATGGTCTGGGCGTGCCGCAGCCGCTCGGCGTACACGGCGAGGGAGCCCGCGGGGCCCGCGCGGTGCGCCTGCTGCTGGCCGGGGGCCGGCGCGGCGGGCTCGGGAGGCTCGGTGGAGGGCGTGGAGCAGCCGGCGGCGACGAGGGAGGCGGCCAGCAGTACACCGAGTCCCGCCGCGTACCCCTTTCCGACCCTCTTTACCTTTTGTCGTACTAGTTGCATGGCGCCGCATACTGCCAGCGCGCACCCCCCGATCCCGGCCGACACCCGCGCGAAGAGCCCGCCGTCCCCGGGCGGCCGACGCCCCGCACGCCGGGGCGTTCAGCCGTACATCGCGGCCACCCCCAGCGCGGCGAGCGTGAACCCGTCGCGCACCTCCCCGCGCCGGATCCCGTCGGCCAGCTCCTCCCGTGACCACCAGCGGGCGGCCGCGACCTCGCCGTCACCACTGCCACCGCCGTCCAGTACGGCATCGGCGGGGACGGTCACCTCCACCACCGCCACTTCGCTCTCCAGCAGGCCGGAGTCGACGTCCACCGAGGCCAGCACCCTGGCCGAGCCGCCCCGCAGACCGGTCTCCTCCGCGAGCTCGCGCAGCGCGTCGGCGGCCGGCTCGCTCTCCCCGAAGCCCCGGGGCAGCTCCCACATCCACCGTCCGACAGCGGGTCGCCACTGGCGGACCATCAGCGTGAAGCCGCCGCGCCGGGCCAGCACCACCACCCCGGTACGGCCCGCGCCGACCCGCACCCGGTGCAGTTCCATCGTCCGTCCGGCGGGCAGCCGGTACGTGTCGAGGAAGACCTCGCACCACCTGCCGTCCGGGTCGCCGTACACCCTGCGCGAGCCGGCGCGCTCCAGCTCACTGTCCACCGTCACCGTCCCTGGCCGCTGTCACTGTCCGTCCGGGCCCGCCGTCACCGTCGTCGGCAACTCCACCACATCGCACCGCCCCCGGTACGCGTCGAGCGAGCGCCTCCCCACCGCTCTCCCCCCGGCCAGCACCACCGCCACCACCATGGGAACCATGGTCCCCGCCATGCCCGACACGGCGTCGCCCAGCAGTCCCTCGCCCGCCACCAGGCTCGCCGCCGCACCCAGACCGCCCGCCGCGGTCAGCTCCCCGGTCCGGCCGCCCACGGTCCGTACAGCCTGCTGGATCCGCGTCATCGGAACACCGCCCGCGGCCGGGCCCCCGCTTCCCGGGTCTTTCGTACGGCCGCCGAGCAGATCTCCTATCTCCTGCAACGCGGCCGGATCACGCGCCTCCCACCAGCGGCCGAGCGCGTCGGCCGCGTCGTCCGGCGAACCGCTGCCAGTCCTCCCCGGGCATCAGGCCCAGCCGCCGCGCGAAGTCCGTCGGAAACGTCACCAGCGGCATCTCCCCGGTGAGCGCCGCCGCCTCCCGCCTGCGCACCCCGCGCCGGGGCGCGGCCAGCGCCAGCCATGCAGCGCTCGCCCGCCGCGATGGCCCGGTAGTAGGTCTCGTCGAAGGACTCCCGCAGCAGCTCGGCGTCGTCGCGTTCGGCCCGGTCCGCGGCCCTGGACAACGGTTCGATCCGGTCGTACAGCAGGCTGCGGTTGGGCATCCCGCCCACGTCGAGCGCACCGCCGGTCCACGCCTCCAGCACCCCCCGGCCCGCATCGCTGCGCAGTTCCCGGGGCGCGGGCGGCGGCTGCACGGCGTACGCGGTGGCGTAGTCCGCCGGGGCCAGATCACGCACCTCCAGCAGCCCGCGCCCGGCGGCTTCCAGCCAGTCGCGCCAGCGGGCGACGAGGCGCAGCCGCAGCGCGGGGTCAGCTCGCCGGTCGCGCGCAGCAGCCGGTCCACGGCGTCCACCGGCCCGTCGGCGCCGGGAGCCGCGGCGCCGCCGCCCGCTTCCGCCAGCCGGTGCTGGAGCCGGCGGCACCGCTCGCCGCTCAGCGGGAGCGAGGACAGCAGGAAGCCGCGCGAGAGCATGGCGAGCAGCTGGGCACCCAGGTCCGCGTCCCGGGAATTGACCCGCACGGGCAGCATCGCGCCGCCGCCGACCGCCCGTAACGCCAGCTCGTCCAGGAGCTCGGCCGGGCGCAGCACGGCGAACGCGGCGCCGTCCAGCAGCTGGGTGTACGTCAGGAAGACCACGCCGCCCTGGATCACCTCCCAGCGCAGCCGCCCCAGCAGCTCCACCCGGCTCTCCGCCGTGGCCCGCTCCTGCGGCACCCCGTCCGTGCCGTACGCACCGAGCAGCGCGCGCTGGCGCACGCTGTCCCACCCCGAGCTGAGTACCGCGTCCACGGATCCCCCCGATCTCCGCCTGCCCCACGACACCTCGACAGTACGTCCCGCCACTGACAGGGAGAATGGTGTGCGTGGATCCCGACTCCTTCTCCGCCCTGCTCACCGACGAGGGCCAGTTCCTGCTCACCGCGCTCCGCGACCACGACCCCGCCCAGGAGCTGGCCACCGCCACCCGGCTGCGCCGCGACCACCCCGCCGCGCTGGTCTCGGCGGCGCTGGGGCAGGCGCGGCTGCGGCAGCGGGCGGTGGCGAAGTTCGGCGCCGAGGACGCGTACCGGATGTTCTTCACCCCGAACGGCGTCGAACAGGCCACCCGCGCGGCGGTGGCGGCGTACCGCGCCGGCCGCTTCGCCGCGCTCGGCGTGCGGAGCGTGGCCGACCTGTGCTGCGGCATCGGCGGCGACGCGATCGCGCTGGCCCGCGCCGGGATCCGCGTCCTGGCCGTCGACCGCGACCCGCTGACGGCCGAGGTGGCCCGCGCGAACGCCGAGGCGCTCGGCCTCTCCGGCCTCGTCGAGGTCCGTTGCGCCGACGTCACGGACATCGACACGTCCCCGTACGACGCGGTCTTCGTCGACCCGGCCCGGCGCGGCGGCCGCGGCCGGATCTTCGACCCGGAGGCGTATTCGCCGCCCCTGTCCTGGGCGATCGAGGCGGCCCGTACGGCCGCGCACGCCGCACTCAAGATCGCGCCGGGCGTCCCGCACGAGGCGGTCCCGGACGACGCCGAGGCGGAGTGGATCTCGGACGGCGGCGACGTGAAGGAGGCGGTGCTCTGGTTCGGCACCGCACCCGGCACCGTCCGCGCCACGCTGCTCCCCGGCCCGCGCACCCTGGTCGGCGCCGGGCTGCCGGACCCGGAGCCCGGCGAGGTCGGCCGCTACCTCTACGAGCCGGACGGCGCCGTCGTCCGCTCGCACCTGGTGGCGGAGGTCGCGGAGCAGGTCGGCGGGCGTCTGATCGACGAGACGATCGCGTACATCACGGCGGACGAGCTCCACCCCACGCCGTACGCCACCGCCTACGAGATCACCGACCGGATCCCCTTCGGCCTGAAGAAGCTGAAGGCGCTGCTGCGGGAGCGGGAGGTCGGCGTACTGACCGTGAAGAAGCGCGGCTCGGCGGTCGAGCCGGAGGAACTGCGCCGCAGGATGAAGCTGTCGGGGCCGAACTCCGCCACGGTCTTCCTCACGCGCGTCGCGGGCGCCCGCGACCGTGCTGATCGCCACCCGGCGCCGTAGCCGCGCCGGGCGCCCCGGACGGACCGCTCCGCGCCGCGGCGGCCGTTCAGCTCTTCACGCCACCCGCCGCGCCCACCCGCACCGCCCACCGGTAGTGCCCCACCGCCTTCGCCGCGCCGATCAGCCCGGCACCCACAGGATGACCCCGAGCCCGAAGAAGAAGACCGCGTCCGTGTACGTCTCGGTGCCCGGCCGCGCCGTCACCGCGAACCCGAACGACGACCACAGGCCGAGCCCGCACACCACCAGCGACGAAAGCAGCCACGCGAGGCTGAGCCCGGGAACACGCCACCGCGTGGCCGGGAAGCCGTGCTCGCGTCCCACCGCGGCCCAGCCCACCAGCAGCTGACGGATCGTACGGTCGCGGCGCGCGCCCATCCCGAGGAAGATCCAGCACGCCACGACGCCCCCGAGCCCGATCGCGCCGAAAGCCGCGGCGAAGAGGGCGGTCAGCGGGTCGCCCGGCCCCTCGAACGCGTCGAGGGCCGCCCCGGCCATCCCCCACCCGAGCGCGGCGCCGCCCGCCAGCAGCCAGAACCGCACCAGCCGTCCGGGGCCGAGACCGCGTGCGGTCAGCTCGTCCATGGCCCGCGCCCGGTCGGCGCGCATCGCCTCGGGGCCGGGCCAGGCCCGCAGGTGCTCGGGCGGCGGGGGCGGAGGAAGCGGCGTACGGCGAGACATGCGCACGACACTACCCAGTGGCCGGCAGGCCGGATCAGGCCCCTCCGACCGACTCGAAACGCCAGCGATGGACCGCCCGCGTGATCAACTCACCCTCGGGCTCCGGCAGTTCGGGCAGCTCGGCGTCGTACGCCGCCTCCCACCACGTCATGACGAGCACACGGTCCTGCGGCGCCCGCAGGACCTCCCTGCGCACCGGCTCGCCCGCCAGGGCCCGGACCTGCGTCCGGGCCCATTCCAGCAGCTCCCCGCCCCGGCCCTCGACGGCACGGGCCTCCCACATCAGCGCGACGGTCATGAGTAGAGGTTGTCCTTGCTGATCTCGTGCACGTGGTCGTGGTCGTGCCCGTGGTCATGAGCGGCACCCGGTACGTGCGGCTCGGTGACCGGCAGCGAGGAGTCCGCCGACAGGTCCCAGTCCGACGCCGCCCGGCCCCGCGCCACCATCTCCGCGCCGAGCGCCGCGACCATCGCCCCGTTGTCCGTGCACAGCCCCGGCCGCGGCACGCGCAGCCGGATGCCGGCCCGCTCGCACCGCTCGGCCGCCAGCGCCCGCAGCCGCGAGTTGGCGGCCACGCCGCCGCCGATCATCAGGTGGTCGACGCCCTCGTCCTTGCAGGCCCGGACCGCCTTGCGGGTCAGTACGTCGACGACCGCCTCCTGGAAGGACGCCGCCACGTCCCGCACCGGCACGTCCTCGCCCGCGCTGCGCTTGGCCTCGATCCAGCGGGCGACGGACGTCTTGAGCCCCGAGAAGGAGAAGTCGTACGGCGCGTCGCGCGGCCCGGTCAGCCCGCGCGGGAAGGCGATCGCCTTCGGGTCGCCCTCCTTCGCGAGGCGGTCGATGACGGGACCGCCGGGGAAGCCCAGGTCCAGCACGCGTGCGATCTTGTCGAAGGCCTCGCCCGCCGCGTCGTCGATGGTCGCGCCCATCGGCCGTACGTCGCTCGTGATGTCGGGGGCCAGCAGCAACGACGAGTGGCCGCCGCTCACCAGCAGCGCCATCGTGGGCTCGGGCAGCGGCCCGTGCTCCAGCTGGTCGACGCAGATGTGCGAGGCCAGGTGGTTCACGCCGTACAGCGGCTTGCCCAGCGCGTACGCGTAGGCCTTCGCCGCGGACACCCCCACCAGCAGCGCGCCCGCCAGCCCGGGTCCGGCCGTCACCGCGATGCCGTCCAGGTCGGAGGCGGCGACCCCGGCCTCCTTCAGCGCGCGCCCGATCGTCGGAACCATCGCCTCCAGGTGCGCGCGCGAGGCGACCTCGGGCACCACACCGCCGAAACGGGCGTGTTCGTCGACGCTCGACGCGATGGCGTCGGCGAGCAGGGTCGTACCGCGCACGATCCCGACGCCGGTCTCGTCGCAGGAGGTCTCGATGCCGAGGACGAGCGGTTCGTCAGCCATGGTGAATCTCGGTTTCTCGTACGGAATTCGCAGGGTTTGCCGGGTCGGTCGTCGTCGTCAGCCGCATCACGAGCGCGTCGACGTTGCCGGGCTGGTAATAGCCGCGCCGGAAGCCGATCGGCTCGAAGCCGAAGCGCTCGTACAGCTTCTGCGCGCGCGTGTTGTCGACGCGCACTTCGAGGAGCACCTCGGCGCACTCGAAGGCGCTCGCGTGCCCCAGCAGGTCGGTGAGCAGCCGGGACCCGAGCCCGGTCCCCCACTGGTCCTTCGAGACGGCGATGGTCTGTACGTCGCCGAGTCCCCCGGCGGCGGCGAGCCCGGCGTACCCGACGATCCGGCCCGCCTCCTCGGCCACCACGTAACGGCGGGTGGCCCGCGGCCCGCGCGCGTGGGCGAGCTCGGACCAGAACATCCCCGGCGACCAGGCGTCCCCGGGGAACAGCTCGCGCTCCAGACCGAGCACCGGCTCGATGTCCCACCAGCGCATTTCCCTCAGGCCCGCGGTCACTTCGGCGTGACCACCTTGTAGTTCTTCGGGACCTGCGCGTCGGGCCGGCGCAGGTACAGCGGCAGCGGCGCCAGGAACGCCTCCTGCTCCCCCGCCGCGAGCTTCTCGGCGGCCAGCGACGCCAGCGCGCCCGCCGACTGGTGTTCGGGTCCGCGCGCGTCCGGGAAGGCCCCGGGGTAGAGCAGCGCGCCCGAGCCGACCACCGGCAGGTCCGCGAGTTCCTCCGCGATGTCGGCGGGGCGGTCGACGGCGGGCTCGGAGATCCGCGTACGGGCATCGGCGTACCGCGCCCAGTAGACCTCCTTGCGGCGCGCGTCGGTGGCCACCGCGAAGGGGCCGGTGAGCCCCGAGGCGTACGCGAGGCCGTCCAGGGTGCACAGCCCGTGGACCGGCACTCCGAGCACGAGACCGAAGGTCTCGGCCGTCGCGAGACCGACCCGCAGGCCGGTGTACGGGCCGGGGCCGACACCCACGACCACTGCGGTGACGGCGTCGAGTTTCAGGCCGGCTTCGGCGAGCACCCGGTCGACGGTGGGCAGCAGCAGCTCCCCGTGCCGGCGTGCGTCGACCTGTCCGGCCTCGGCAATGACGGAATCACCGTCGTGAAGGGCGACGGTGACGGCGGGGGTGGCGGTATCAACGGCGAGCAAGAGCACACAAACAGCCTACGGCCCGCGTACCGGAGGCACGGCGTCCCCCGTCCCTCCCGGCCCCTGCTGCTACCGTCACCACACATACGCACGCGGCAGGAACATGAGGTGGAGCAAGGTGGCAAGGAGCAGCTCGGGATTCGTGGCCGGGCTCACCGCGGCAGCCGTGGCCGGGGTCGCCTTCCTCGCCTACCAGGCGTCGGCGAGCGCCCCGCCCCCCGCGCAGCTCGCCGAGCCCGGCTCCGGCAAGTCCCCCGCCGCGCACGCCACGCACCCGCCCAAGAAGAAGCCCGAGAAGAAGAAGGACGTGTTCGCGGTGCCCGCCAGGTCGGGCACGGGCCTGCGCGTCGTCTACGCGCTGGGCGACCGGCGGGTGTGGCTGGTGAACGAGCAGGGCAAGGCGACGCGGACCTTCGAGGTCATGCCGAGCACGGTCAGCCCGCCGCCCGGCACGTACGCGGTGACCTCGCGCTCGGGGAGCATCACCGGCTCGGACGGGGTGCAGATCGAGCACGTGGTCCGGTTCACCAACGTCGAGAACGTGGTGATCGGCTTCAGCGCCGCGGTCGACGGCTCCATGCCGAGCCCGGACCCGGCCGCGGGCAAGACCGGCGGCGTCCGCATGCAGCGCGCCGACGGCGACGCGATGTGGCGCTTCGCGACGGTCCGCGTGAAGGTCGTAGTCGTTCCGTAAATACGCTCGTAAGAGCTACGCGGCGTCGCGCCGCTCCTTGTGCTCGCGCTCCTCGGCGGGTGCCTCGCACTCCTGCGGCTCCCGCGGCGGTGTGGAGACCGCCGTGGCCGCCGCGCACGAGGCCAGCAGATCGCGCATGGACAGGGGCTGAGTCGCTTCGTGTTCTGAAGCCGGCATGGATGCCTCCTGTGGCTCCGGGGGCAGGCGTGGTTAGGTAGACCTAACCATGTCTCGGCATCCATGTGACCACGCCCGGCGCCACCGGCGCAACATCTTGCCGACGTCTTGTCGGAACGTACGGACGTCAGGCCCCCAGCGCGGCCAGGTCCTCTCCGGCCCACCGCTCGCCGACACCGCGCACCGTGACCTCGCGCACGTCGTCGTCGGCGTCCCCCACCGCCCGGTGGATGACCACGTGGAGCCGGTCGTCCGACAGTTCCTCGACCTTCCCGTCGCCCCACTCCACCACCACCACGGAGTCGCGCAGCGAGACGTCGAGATCGAGGTCCTCCATCTCGTCGAGCCCGCCGCCCAGCCGGTACGCGTCCACGTGCACCAGAGCGGGACCGCCGGTCAGCGAGGGGTGGACGCGGGCGATGACGAACGTCGGCGACGTCACGGCGCCGCGCACCCCGAGCCCTTCGCCGAGCCCGCGCGTCAGCGTCGTCTTGCCCGCGCCGAGTTCACCGGTGAGCATCACCAGATCGCCGGGGCGGAGCACTTTCGCGAGCCGGCGCCCCAGCTCCTGCATGAGACCGGGCGAGTGGACAGTGAGGACGGCGGTGACGTCAGCCGCCGGGCTGTGCGGTGCTTCCATACGTCCCAACGTTAGCGGCTGCCGGTACGGCGCCCACGCGGGCCAGCAGATCCGCGAGCCGGTCGGTGACCACCTCGGGGTGCTCCAGCATGACCAGGTGCCCGGCGTCCGGGACCATCACCAGCTCGGCGTCCGGCAGCAGGCGGGCGATGCCCTCGCTGTGCTCGCTGGGCGTCACCAGGTCCTTGTCGCCCGCCAGGACGAGCACCGGCACCTCGGCGAAGATCTCCAGCGCCTCCGCCTTGTCGTGGTCCGTGAACGCCGGGTAGAACGCGGCGACCACGTCGATCGGCGTCGCCTCGATCATCCGCTCCGCGAACCGCGCGACCGCCGGGTCGACGTCCTTCGAGCCGAACGAGTACCGCTTGACGAGCCCCGCGAAGAGATCGGCCGTGGCGCGCCGGCCCCGCTCGACGATCTCCGCCTGCGAACCGAGGGCGCGCAGCACGCGCGGCAGGACACGGCGTACGGCGTTCACACCGGCCACCGGCAGCCCGAAATTGACCTCGCCGAGCTTCCCCGACGACGTACCGACGAAGACGGCGCCCACCACGCGCTCGCGGATCAGCTCGGGGAACTGGTCGGCCAGCGCCATCATCGTCATGCCGCCCATCGAGTGCCCCACCAGCACCAGCGGCCCCTTGGGCGCGGCAGCGTCGATGACGGCCTTGAGATCGCGTCCCAGCTGCTCGATGTCGATCGCGACACCCCGCTCCTGGGCCGCGCCGCGCGCCGAACGCCCGTGACTGCGCTGGTCCCAGTGGACGGTACGCACCACACCGCGCAGCGCCGCCCGCTGGAAGTGCCACGAGTCCTGGCTCAGGCAGAAGCCGTGGCTGAAGACGACCGTGACGGGGGCCGGGGTCCGGCGCCCGAAGACGCCGCCGCCGCGCGACCGCCGGCGTCGCGTCCGCCTCCACCTCGTCCACCTCGAAGTAGATCTCGGTGCCGTCGTCCGCCACGGCCTGCCCCGGCATCCCGCGTAGAGCGCCGTACGGTCCGGCGGCGTCCAGTGCGAGCCGCGCCTTCCTGCGCATGCCGCGGCCGACGGTCATCCGCTCCAGGGCGACACCCGCGGCGGCGCCCGCCGCGACCACACCTACCGCGGTGCCGGCCAGGCCCGCCCGGCGCCAGTTGCCGACGGCGGCGGTCGCGGCCTCCGCGGCCACCTCCACCGCCCCCGGCACGCTGCTCTCGCTCACGGTGGCGATCTCCTAGTTTTCGGGGTCCTCGTTCACATAGACACGGGGTACCCGCGATCCGATGCGCGTGACAATTTCGTATGCAATGGTGCCCGCGGCCTGCGCCCAGTCCTCGGCCGTCGGCTCCCCCCGGTCGCCCGGACCGAACAGCACGGCCTCGGCGCCCGGCTCCACCACGTCGTGCCCCAGATCGACCACGAACTGGTCCATGGCGACCCGCCCGGCGACCCGGCGCCACTTGCCGCCGACCAGCACCGGTCCGCTGCCCGAGGCGTGGCGCGGGATCCCGTCGGCGTACCCGACGGGGATCAGCCCCAGCGTCGTCTCCTCACCGGTGACGTAGTGGTGCCCGTAACTGACGCCGTGCCCCTCCGGAACCCGCTTGACCAGCGCCACGGACGCCGCGAGGGTCATCACGGGCCGCAGCCCGAAGTCGGCGGGCGTGCCGAGTTCGGGGCTCGGCGAGACGCCGTACATGGCGATGCCGGTCCGTACGAGGTCGAAGTGCGCGTGGGGCAGGGTCAGCGTCGCCGGTGAGTTGGCGATGTGCCGCACCTCGGGCTCGGCCCCGGCCTTCTCGGCGTAGTCGACCAGATCCTGGAAAACGGCCAGCTGCGCGTCGATCGAGGGGTGCCCGGGCTCGTCCGCACAGGCGAAGTGCGACCAGAGCCCGGTGATCCTGACGGCGTCCCGCGCCTCCAGGGCGTGGCGCACCAGCTCGGGCCAGTCGGCGGGCTGGCAGCCGTTGCGCCCGAGCCCGGTGTCGGCCTTGAGCTGTACGCGCGCCACGCGCCCCGCCGCACGCGCCGCCCCGACGACTTCCCGGAGCGCCCACATCCCGCTCACGGACACGGGCGATGCGCTCGACCGCCTCGCGCCAGGGTCCGCCCGGGGTCCACAGCCAGCACATCAGCGGCCCGTCGAACCCGGCGGCGCGCAGCGCCAGGGCCTCTTCGGGGGTCGCGGTCCCCAGCCAGGTCGCCCCCACGTCGAGGGCGGCGCCGTGCAGCGGACAGCGCCGTGCCCGTACGCGTCCGACTTCACCACGGCCATCAGCCGGGCGTTCGCCGCGCGAGCACGCAAAGCCCGCACATTGGCCCGCAGGGCCGCCAGATCGATCTCGGCGCGGGCTCGCATGGGGGTATGAGTCATCGCGGTCATCGCGCCAAGTGTCTCAGAGCCCTGCGCCAGCACTGATCCAGCGCCGCCACTCCGGCCCGCCAGGAACGGCCGACGGCCCGGGGACTGCCCACCGGCGCGAGGGGGCGGGCCGCGCAGGGGATGGGTGGCCGGGACGCAAAACGTGATGTGCGCGCAGGGCGCCGGTTTCGCGCAGGGCACCGCGTCGCGGCTGAATCACGCAGTCCCGAAACGCCGCC
>RHMC01000182.1 GCA_003719395.1 Streptomyces altiplanensis | reverse complement strand
GCTCGTCCGCGAGCTGGCCGCCGCCGCTGCCCCTCACCGGGTGCCGGTGGCGGTGCCGGTGACGTGCCGGGTGCTCGGGCTGGCCCGCCAGCGCTACTGCCGGTGGCTGGCATCGGTCATGCTCAGTTCGCTCTCGATACCGGGACGAAGGTGTTCTCCGCGGATCCGCACTCGCCCTGGCAACGACCGACGAACGAGAACACGAACGGGCTGCTGCGTCAGTACTTCCCGAAGGGCACCGATCTCTCCCGTTGGTCGTCCACGGACCTCGAAGCCGTCGCCACGGCGATCAACAACCGGCCCCACAAGATCCTCGGCTGGCGGACACCGGCCGAGGTCTTCGAAGAGCAGCTACGCTCGCTTCAACAGCCCGGTGTTGCAACGACTGGTTGAACTCGCCAATATACGTCTGCCGCATTCGCCCAGGTCTGCGACCGGTACGGCATCCGCAGGAGCATGGGCAGGGTCGGGTCGAGTTATGACAACGCCCTGGCCGAAAGTTTCTGGCAGGGACTGAAGAGGGAGACGATGCACGGGAAGTTGTTCTTGACGATGAGCCAGGCGAGGCTGGAGATCTTCGAGTGGCTCACCCACTACAACGTCCGCCGACGTCACAGCGCGCTGGGCTACCTCTCCCCGGTGGAGTTCGAACAGCAGCACCACAGGACAGCTAAACTCCAACTCGTAGCATGAACCCCTGTGTCCACACTCCGGGGGTCACCTCAGTGCGGCGTTGGTCAGATGGATGGCCGTTGCCACCAGGCCGCGCCCGGCGGTCCACCGGCCGTGGAATTCACCGACGCGGGCGCCCGCCACGAGCGGTCCCGGCACCAGAAGCCGCGCCCGGAAAGTCCGCTCGACCGGGCTGATGTCGATCTGCGCCTCGGAGAAGTCGAGTTCGCGTCCGGTGAGCGGGTACCACACCTTGAAGACGCTCTCCTTGGCGCTGAAGACGAGCCGGTCCCAGCTGATGCCGGGGTGTCGGGCGGTCAGCGAGGCGATCAGGGCGATCTCGTGCGGCAGCGCGATGGTGTCGAGCACGCCGTCGGGCAGCGGAGCGTCCGGCTCCGCGTCGATGCCGAGCGAGGCGATCCTGTCGGACCGCGCCACGACCGCCGCGCGGTAGCCGTCGCAGTGCGTCATGCTGCCCACGATGCCCTGCGGCCACTGGGGCGCCCCGCGCCGGTTGGGCAGCAGCGGCATGGGCTGCTGTCCCAGGCTGCGCAGCGCACGCCTGGCCAGGAACCGTACGGTCGTGAACTCCTGCTGCCGCTTGGGCACCGAGCGCTCGATCAGCGCCATCTCCTGCGGGAACAGCTTGTCGTCCGGTGCACGCACGTCGTCGTACGCCACCTCGGCCGCCACCTCGGCGGGCAGCACCGAGCCGATCATCGGGCGGCATGTCCGACCGGTTCCGGCAGGATCTGGCGCAGCGGTGTCCGTGGCGGGCGCGGCGCCACTCACGCGGATAACCGACCGACACCTCTTCGAAGCGCACCCCGTCGTGGCGGGTGACCCGGGGGATGTGGAGGTGGCCGTAGACGACGGCGGCGGCGCGGAAGCGCACATGCCAGTCGGCGGTCAGCTCGTGCCGCACCACTGTGCGAACTGCGGGTAGTGCAGTACGCGGGTGGGGTCGCGGACCAGCGGATAGTGACTGACAAGGACCGTGGGCAGCGACGGATCGACGGCCGACAGCCGGCGCTCGGTCTCCTCGACCCGGGACCGGCACCAGGCGTCCCTGCTGGGGTAGGGGTCGGGGTGCAGGAAGTACTCGTCGGAGCAGACCACGCCCGACTCGTGGGCGAGCCGCAGCGACTCCTCCTTCGTCGTGGCTCCGGGAGCCAGGAACGAGTAGTCGTAGAGGACGAACAGCGGCGCGACCACCACCGGCCCGCCGTCGCCCCTCCATACAGGGTAGGGGTCTTCGGGGGTGGATATGCCCAGTTCCCGGCAGAGCCGGACCAGCCGCAGATAGCGCTCCTCGCCGCGCAGCTCGCACGGGTCCTGCGGGTGGGTCCACAGCTCGTGGTTGCCCGGAGCCCAGATCACCCGGGAGAACCGGCCGCTGAGCAGCCGCATCGCCCACTCGACGTCGGCGTACTTCTCGGCGACGTCGCCCGCGACGATCAGCCAGTCGTCGTCCGAGGCCGGGCGCAGTTTCTCGACCAGCGTGCGGTTGTCGTCGTACACGACATGGAGATCGCTCACGGCGAGGAGTTTTCCGACAGGCACAGTACGGTCCTTATCGCTCATTGGTCGGGCTCGCTCACACAGGGTCGGGTCGGTGCGCCGATCCCGTCGGCAGGGCGCCCGCCACCGGCTGCCCGTCGTTCCCGGCGGGCTGGGCGGGGCCCTGGGTGCGGGCGTCGTACAGGCGGGCGTAGGCGCCCTGTTCATGGATCAGCTCGTCGTGAGTGCCGCGTTCGACGATCCTGCCCGATTCCATGACCACGATGACATCCGCGTCGCGGATGGTGGAGAGGCGGTGCGCGATGACGAAGCTGGTCCTGCCCTCACGCAAGGTGTTCATCGCGCGCTGGATCAGCACCTCGGTGCGGGTGTCGACGGAGCTCGTGGCCTCGTCGAGCACCAGCACCGCGGGCTTCGCGAGGAAGGCCCTGGCCACGGTGATCAGCTGTTTCTCGCCCGCGCTCATCCCGGCGGACTCGTCGTCCAGCACGGTGTCGTAGCCGTCCGGCAGCGTACGGATGAAACGGTCGGCGCAGGTGGCGCTCGCCGCGGCCACGATCTCCTCACGCGTCGCCCCGGCGCGGCCGTAGGCGATGTTCTCGGCGATCGAGCCGCCGAACAGCCAGGTGTCCTGGAGCACCAGGCCGAACTGCGCGCGCAGGTCGTCGCGGGTCATCGTCACGATGTCCGTGCCGTCGAGCAGGATCCGGCCCCCGTCGACCTCGTAGAAGCGCAGCAGGAGATTGCCGAGCGTGGTCTTGCCGGCCCCGGTCGGGCCGACGATCGCCACCGTACTGCCGGGTTCGACCGTCAGCGAGAGGTCCTCGATCAGCGGTCTGTCGGGGGAGTAGTGGAACGACACCCCCTCGAACTCCACCCGCCCGGCCGCCGCCTGGGCGCGCGCCGGACGCGAAGGATCGGGGCTCTGCTCCTCGGCGTCGAGCAGGGTGAAGACCCGGGCGCCCGAGGCGATCCCGGACTGGAGACGGCCGGCCACCGCGGCGACCTGCACGATCGGCTGGCTGAACTGCCGGGAGTACAGGATGAACGCCTGTACGTCCCCGAGGGTCAGCTCGCCGCTGACCACTTTCCAGGCGCCCACCACGGCCACGGCCACGTAGCCGAGGTTGGCGATGAACATCATGGCGGGCTCGATGGTGCCCGAGGCGAACTGGGCCTTGGCGCCGGCCCGGAACAGGGCGTCGTTGAGCTTGTCGAACCGCTCCTCGGCCTGCTCGCGCCTGCCGAACCCCTTGATCAGGGAATGGCCCGTGTAGACCTCTTCCACCTGCGCGTTCATCGAGCCGTTGGCGTCCCACTGGTCCGTGAAGCGGGGCTGGGCGCGCTTGCTGATCCACGCGGCGAGCACCCCGGAGACCGGCACGCCGGCGAGCATGACCAGCGCGAGCGACGGCGAGACGACCAGCATCAGGAGGAGCATGGTGATGATGGAGAAGACCGAGGTGATCAGCTCGGCCAGGGTCTGCTGGAGGGTCTGCTGGAGATTGTCGACGTCGTTGGTGGTGCGGCTCAGCACCTCGCCCGCGGGATTGCGGTCGAAGTAGCGCAGCGGCAGCCGCCCGAGCTTGTCCTGGGCCCTCTGCCGCAGGTCGAAGACCACCCGCTGGACGACGGCCGCGACCAGCCGGCCCTGCGCCAGCATGAACAGCGAGGCCGCGCCGTACAGCACGAGCAGGATCAGCAGCAGCCGCCCGACCGCGCCGAAGTCGATGTCCGACCCGTCAAGGAGGGAGTCGAAGATCAGGTCGGTGGCCCTGCCGAGCAGGAGCGGACCGAACGCGTTGAGTACGATCCCGACGATTCCCACGAGGAGCGCGACGGCGATGCGGGGGCGGTGCGGGCGCAGCAGGCCGAGCCAGAACGGCGGCCCGTGCCGCGCTTCTCGGGCTGCTCGGGGGGTGTCTTCACCGGCCCGCCGTTCGCCCGCGGGACGTGGTGCGCGGCGCCCGGTGCGCGAGCGCGCGGGAGACAGCGTCCGCCGTGTCCCGGACGAGCGCGGACGGGGCCACGGCGTGGCGCGGGTGCGCACCGGGCGCCGCCGGCCGGGGGTGACTTCTCAGGCAGGCCCTACGGCCGTCCGGTGAGACCATGAACGGTCTCCTCCTCGGTGAGCTGGGAGAGGGCGATTTCGCGGTAGGTGGCGTTGTCGCGCAGCAGTTCGTCGTGGGTGCCCGTGCCGACGACCCGGCCGGCGTCGAGGATCACGATGCGATCGGCGTACTGGACCTGGGCGATCCGCTGGGCGACCGTGATCACGGTCGCCCCGGCGGTCTCCGGCGTCAGGGCGGTCCGCAGCGCGGCGTCCGTGGCGTGGTCGAGCGCGGAGAAGCAGTCGTCGAAGAGGTAGATGCGGGCCGCCGCAGCAGGGTGCGCGCGATGGCGATCCGCTGGCGCTGGCCGCCCGAGACGTTCGTGCCGCCCTGGGAGATCTCGGTGTCGAGCCCGTCGGGCATGTTCGCGACGAACGTATTGGCCTGGGCGATCCGCAGGACCCGCCACAACTCGTCGTCGGTGGCGTCCGGGTCGCCGAAGCGCAGATTGGTCGCGACCGTCCCGGAGAAGAGATACGGGCGCTGCGGGACGAAGCCCACGGTCCGGCCCAGGTCCTCGGAATCCAGCTCCCGGACGTCGACGCCGTTGACCCGCACCGAGCCCTCGGTGGCGTCGAACAGCCGCAGCACGAGGTTGAGCAGTGTCGTCTTGCCGCTGCCCGTGGAGCCGAGGATCGCCACGTTCTCCCCGGGACGGCGCTCAGATCGATCCTCTGGAGCACCGGCTTTTCGGCGCCCGGGTAGCGGAACTCCGCGCCGCGCAGCTCGACATGGCCCGCCGCGTCCGGCGCGGCAGGCACCGGCAGGGACGGCCGGACGACGCTCGACGACGTCCCCACGACCTCCTGGATGCGCGCGGCGGACACCCGCGCGCGGGGCACCGAGAGGAACACGAACGCGACCATCACGACCGACATCAGGACCAGTGAGAGATACATCAGGAACGCGCTGAGCGCGCCGATGCGCACTCGCCCCGCCGTCGATGCGGTGGGCGCCCGCCCAGAGGATCGCGACCGTGAAGGCGTTCATGAGGAGCAGTACCACGGGCAGCATCGACGCGATGAGGCGGCCGACCCGCTGAGAGACCTCGAACAGCTCCGTGCTGGTACGGGCGAACCGCTCGCGCTCGTAGCCGTCCCGGACGAAGGAGCGCACCACGCGCACCCCGGTGATCTGCTCGCGCAGCATCCGGCCGAGCCGGTCCAGACCGGTCTGCATGCGGGCGTAGAGGGCGCCCATACGGGCCAGGAGCAGACCGAACGCCACGCCGACGACCAGCACCAGCAGCACCAGGATCAGCGCCAGCGGGACGTCCTGGCGGAGCGCCAGCACGACGCTGCCCAGACACATCAGGGGCGCGGCCACCACGATGCCGAAGGCCGACTGGGCCAGCGTCTGCACCTGCTGGACGTCGTTGACCGTGCGGGTCAGCAGTGACGGCGTTCCGAAGCGGCCCACCTCACGGGCGGAGAAGTCCAGCACCCGGCGGAAGACGACCGACCGGATGTCGCGTCCCATCGCCATCGCGGTGCGGGCGGCCAGGGACACCGCGCCGACCGCCGCGAGGACCTGGACGAAGGCCACCGCGACCATCAGGCCGCCGAGCCGGGCGATGTAGCCGTTGTCGCGGGCGACTACGCCGTTGTCGATCAGAGCCGCGCCCAGCGTCGGCAGCAGCAGCGTCCCGAGGATCTGGACCAGTTGCAGAAGGATCAGCAGGGCGACGGCGCGCCGGTACGGGCGCACATGGGTACGCAGAAGTCTCAGCAGCACGGAAAGACGCTCCGGTTGGCAGAGCCGGCCCGAACGCCGACGCACACAGTGCACCCCATCGCGGAGTCGAAAATTACTAGTGTTCTGCCCCTTCGGCCTTCCACGCGGGCCCCGACTCGGGAATTCCCTAGTAAGCCCGGGATTTCTTGACACCGTGGTCGGCAGCTTGCGAGCGTGCCGATGTCTATCGTCCGGACATGAAGCGTATTCGATGCTGGGTTGTCGACCGAGCTGTGCGTTTGGGCGGTCTCTCCGTGGTCGAGAAGGGGTTCGTATGACCAAGCGTGCACTGATCACCGGTATTACCGGCCAGGATGGTTCTTATCTGGCCGAGCATCTCCTGGCCGAGGGTTACGAGGTCTGGGGGCTGAACCGAGGCCAGGCCAACCCGCGCAAGTCGAGGGTCAGCCGGCTCGTCTCCGAGCTCTCGTTCGTGGACGGCGACCTGATGGACCAGGGCAGCCTGGTCTCCGCCGTCGACACCGTGCAGCCCGACGAGGTCTACAACCTCGGCGCGATCTCGTTCGTGCCGATGTCGTGGCAGCAGGCCGAGCTGGTGACCGAGGTCAACGGCATGGGTGTGCTGCGTGTCCTGGAGGCCATCCGGATGGTGAGCGGCCTGAACGGCTCGCGCACCACCTCGGGCGGCCAGATCCGTTTCTACCAGGCGTCGTCCTCGGAGATGTTCGGCAAGGCCGCCGAGACTCCGCAGCGCGAGTCGACGCTGTTCCACCCGCGCAGCCCGTACGGCGCCGCCAAGGCGTACGGGCACTTCATCACCCGCAACTACCGTGAGTCCTTCGGGATGTACGCCGTCTCCGGCATGCTCTTCAACCACGAGTCCCCGCGCCGCGGCTCGGAATTCGTGACCCGGAAGATATCCCTGGCCGTCGCCCGCATCAAGCTCGGCCTCCAGGAGAAGCTGCACCTGGGGAACATCGACGCGGTACGCGACTGGGGCTTCGCCGGCGACTACGTCCGCGCGATGCACCTCATGCTCCGGCCCGACGAGCCGGACGACTACGTGATCGGCAGCGGCACCATGCACTCGGTGCGCGACGCGGTGCGCATCGCCTTCGACCACGTGGGCCTGGACTGGCAGGACTACGTCGTCATCGACCCGGCGCTGGTGCGCCCGGCCGAGGTGGAGGTCCTCTGCGCCGACAGCGGGCACGCCCGCGCCCAGCTCGGCTGGAAGCCCACCGTCGACTTCCCCGAGCTGATGTGCATGATGGTCGATTCCGACCTGAATCAGGTCTCCCGGGAGCACGAATACGGGGACCTTCTGCTGGCCTCCAACTGGTAGCCGTCCGAAGGACCGCAAAGGACTAGGGAATTCCCGTCGCGGTTCGTACGACACTCGCCACATGGCTTCCCGCTGAACGGCTGCGAAGCCATGTGGCTTTCCAATTTTTTCATATTGCACGGCGAGCGCGAGATGCCCCCGCGTGATTCATGTTCGGCCACTGGCTGTCGAGATGGGTTGAGTTGAGATGGACAACGAACAGAAGCTCCGGGACTACCTCAAGCTTGCTACTGCGGACCTCCGGCGGACGCGGCAGCGCGTCAACGAGCTGGAGTCGGCGGCCCAGGAGCCGATCGCCATCATTGGCATGACGTGCCGCTACCCCGGCGGCGTCAGCAGCCCGGAAGACCTCTGGCGCCTGGTCGAAGCCGGTGAGAACGGCATCTCCGACTTCCCCGCCGACCGCGGCTGGGACACCGAGGCGCTCTCCGCGTCCAGTACCCGGTCCGGCGGCTTCCTCCACGACGCCCCCGACTTCGACGCCGACTTCTTCGGCATCTCGCCGCGCGAAGCCGTCGCCATGGACCCCCAGCAGCGGGTCGCGCTCGAATCGGCCTGGGGAGGCCTTCGACGCGCGGGCATCGACCCGACCTCGGTCAAGGGCAGCCAGACCGGTGTGTTCATGGGCGCGATGGCCCAGGACTACCGGGTCGGCCCCGCCGACGGCGCGGAGGGGTTCCAGCTCACCGGCAACACCGGCAGCGTGCTGTCAGGACGCATCTCCTACACCTTCGGCACGGTCGGCCCCGCCGTCACCGTCGACACCGCCTGCTCCTCCTCCCTGGTGGCCGTCCACCTCGCCACCCAGGCGCTGCGCGCGGGGGAGTGCACCCTCGCACTGGCCGGCGGCGTCACCGTCATGTCCAGCCCCGGCACCTTCATCGAGATGGGCCGCCAGGGCGGCCTCTCCGCCGACGGACGCTGCCGCTCCTTCGGCGACACCGCCGACGGCACCGGCTGGGCCGAGGGCGTGGGCGTCCTCGTGCTCGAACGGCTCTCCGACGCCAGGCGCAACGGCCACGAGGTCCTCGCCGTCGTACGCGGCTCCGCCGTCAACCAGGACGGCGCGTCCAACGGACTCACCGCCCCCAACGGCCCCTCCCAGCAGGAGGTCATCCGGCAGGCCCTGGTCAACTCCCGGCTCTCCGCAGACCGAGGTCGACGCCGTCGAGGCGCACGGCACCGGCACCACGCTCGGTGACCCGGTCGAGGCACAGGCCCTGCTCGCGACCTACGGCCAGGGACGCGAAGAGGACCGGCCGCTGCTGCTCGGCTCCGTCAAGTCCAACATCAGCCACACTCAGGCCGCGGCCGGTGTTGCCGGTGTCATCAAGATGGTCATGGCCATGCGGCACGGAGTGCTGCCGCGGACCCTGCTGGCCGACGACCTCGTCGCACGTCGACTGGTCGCAGGGCGCGGTCCGCATCCTCGACGAGAACCGCCCGTGGCCCGAGACCGGCGCGCCCCGGCGGGCCGGCGTCTCCTCGTTCGGCATCAGCGGCACCAACGCGCACACCATCGTCGAGCAGGCCCCGCCCGCCCCCGTGAGCGAAGACGACGACACCGTCACGCACCGGGGCCCGGTGCCGCTGCTGATCTCCGGACGGACCCGCGAGGCGCTGCGCGCCCAGGCCGCCTCACTGGTGGCCGCGCTGGAGTCCGAGCCCGCCGCGAACACCCTGGACGTTGCCTACTCGCTGGCCACCACCCGCGCGGGCTTCGAGCACCGCGCCGTACTCATGGCCGCCGACCGCGACACGGCGCTCGCCGGACTGACCGCGCTGGCCGAGGACCGCGAAGCCGCCGACCAGGTGAGCGGCGCCGCCCAGGGCGAGGGGAAACTGGCGTTCCTCTTCACCGGCCAGGGCTCCCAGCGCCTGGGCGCGGGCCGTGAACTGCACGCCGCCTTCCCGGTCTTCGCCGACGCGCTGGACGCCGCCTTCGCCGCCCTGGACCCGCTGCTGGACCGCCCCCTGCGCGAGGTGCTCTGGGGCGAGGACGCCGAGGCGCTGAACCGTACCGAGTACGCGCAGCCCGCGCTGTTCGCCGTCGAGGTCGCGCTGTACCGCCTGGTGGAGTCCTGGGGCGTCAAGCCCGACTACCTGACCGGCCACTCCATCGGTGAGATCGCCGCCGCACGTCGCCGGAGTGCTCTCCCTGAGCGACGCGGCCGTGCTCGTCACCGCCCGAGGCCGCCTGATGCAGGCACTGCCGGCGGGCGGCGCGATGATCGCCGTACAGGCCACCGAGGACGAGGTCGCCCCGCTGCTGGTCGGCCACCGGGACACCGTGTCCGTCGCCGCGGTCAACGGCCCCCGCTCGCTCGTCCTCGCGGGCGAGGAGGACGCGGTCGCCGAGATCGCCGCCCGCCTGGAGGCCGAGGGCCGCAGAACCAAACGCCTCGCAGTCTCGCACGCCTTCCACTCACCGCTCATGGAGCCGATGCTCGACGAGTTCCGCGCGGTCGTGTCGGGGCTGTCCCTCCAGGCCCCGCTGCTGCCGTTCGTCTCCAACCTCACCGGCGAGCCCGCCACCGTCGCGCAGGTCACCTCCGCCGACTACTGGGTGGACCACGTCCGCCGGGCCGTCCGGTTCGCCGACGGCATCGGCTGGCTCACCGACCACGGCGTCACCACCTTCCTCGAACTCGGCCCCGACAGCGTCCTGTCCGCGATGACCCAGGACTGCCTGGACGCCGCCGACGCCGACGGATCCACCGCGCTCCCCACCCTTCGCGCCGGCCGCCCCGAGACCCACGCCCTCACCACCGCGCTGGCCGGGCTGTACGTACGCGGCACCGCCGTCCGCTGGACGGAGTACTTCGCCGGCACCGGCGCCCGCCGCCACGACCTGCCCACCTACGCCTTCCAGCGCCGCAGGTACTGGCCCAAGGGCGGCGCCCAGAGCCAGTCGGCCGACCTGCGCGCGGCCGGGCTCGGCGCCGCGCACCACCCGCTGCTCGCCGCCGCCGTCTCGCTCGCCGACTCCGAGGGCGTGCTGCTCACCGGCCGCCTCTCGCTCCAGTCCCACCCGTGGCTCGCCGACCACGCCGTGCGCGGCATCACGCTGCTCCCCGGCACCGCCTTCCTCGAACTCGCCGTCCGCGCGGTGACGAGGTCGGCTGCGACCGGGTCGAGGAACTGACCCTGGCCGCGCCGCTGGTCCTGCCCGAGCAGGGCGGAATCCAGGTCCAGCTGTGGATCGGCAACCCCGACGACTCGGCGCCGCCGCACGGTCGACGTCTACTCCCGGCCCGAGGAGAGCGACGAGAACGCCTGGACCCGGCACGCCACCGGCGTACTGGCCGTCGACGAGCAGACCGCCGGGCACGGCGCCGGATTCGACGCCGCGCAGTGGCCCCCCGCCGGGGCCCGGCCCGTGTCCGCCGAGGGCGTCTACGACCGGTTGGCCGAGGAGGGCTTCGCCTACGGCCGGTGTTCCAGGGTCTGCGGGCCGTCTGGCGGCACGACGGCGACGTCTACGCCGAAGTCGCACTGCCCGAGGGCGGCGACACCGGAGCGGACACGTTCGGACTGCACCCCGCACTGCTGGACGCCGCGCTGCACGCCGCGTCCTTCGTCGAGCTCGGCGCGGACAGCCGCGGCGGGCTGCCCTTCTCCTGGGAGGGCGTGTCCCTGCACGCCACCGGAGCCACCGCACTGCGGGTGCGGCTGACTCCGACCGGCGAGGACTCGATCGCGATCCAGGTCGCCGACGCCTCCGGCGCGCCCGTGGTCTCCGTGGAGTCGCTGGTGCTGCGGGCGGCCGCCGCCCAGCAGCTCGACTCCGCCGCCACGGCCGCGCGCGACGCGCTGTTCGGCCTGGACTGGGTGTCCGTACGGCAGGGGGCGACCGCTCCCGAGTCCGTCGCCCTGGTCGGCCCCGACGCGTTCGGACTCGTCGGGCACGGGGCGCTCACCGCCGCCACGTACCGGGATCTGACGGAGCTGGCGGCGGCCGACGGGCCTGTGCCCGTCGTCGTCCTGGTGACCCTCGACGCAGGACCGGCGCCGACGCGGCGCGGTCCGCCCACACACTGACGGCCGAAGCCCTGGCATCCGCGCAGTCCTGGCTCGCCGACGAGCGGTTCGCCGCGTCACGGCTGGTGTTCGTGACGCGCGGCGCGGTCGGTGGCACCGACGTGGCCGCGGCCGCGGTGTGGGGCTGGTGCGGTCGGCGCAGTCGGAGAATCCGGCTGCTTCGGCCTGGTGGACCTCGATCCGGTGGGACCGGTCGTCCTGCCGTTGCCGGCGCTGGACCTGGACGAGCCGCAGACGATCGTGCGCGACGGCGGCGTCCTGGCCGGGCGGCTGGTGCGCAGGGCGCTGGGCGAGATCGCCGCCGACCCGGTGTGGGACGGCGACGGCAGTGTCCTGATCACGGGTGGTACGGGTGGTCTGGGCGCGGTGGTGGCCCGCCACCTGGTGGCGGAGCACGGTGTGCGCCGTCTGCTGCTGGTGAGCCGCCGGGGT
>RHMC01000181.1 GCA_003719395.1 Streptomyces altiplanensis | reverse complement strand
GGCTCAGTCGGGCGTTCGGCCACGCACGGGCGGGCCGTGCCGGCCTCCCGCAGCAGTTCCTCCGCGGTCTGCTCGATCCGGGCGCCGGCCCGGCGCAGCAGCGGCGGCGCCATCAGCGAGGTGGCGTCGGCGATCAGCAGCACGATCGTGTACGTCGCCGTGGTGAGGAGCCCCAGCCGCAGGCCCACGGCGGCCACCACGATCTCCACGGCGCCGCGGGCGTTGAGCCGGAGCCGATCGCGATGCCCTCCCAGTGGCCGAGCCCGCCGCTGCGGGCACCGAGGTAGCCGCCGGCCAGTTTGCCGAGCGAGGCGAGTACGAGCACGACCAGGCCGGTGACGAGCACTGTGGGGTCGGCCAGAGCGGTCAGGTCGATCCGCAGGCCGGCGGTGGCCAGGAACAGCGGGGCGAACACCGCGAGCGTCACGCTGCGCAGCGGGGCGAGCAGACGCCGTCGACCGCCTGGGAGAGCAGGACGCCGGCTGCGAACGCACCGAACACCGCCTCCAGTTCGAGCGCCTGGCTCGCCGCGGCGCTCAGCAGGACGACGACGCGCGGCCGCGGCCACCGGGACGGGGTCGCCGGTCCGGCCGGCCCGCCGCATCACCCAGCGGACCAGCGGCCGGCCCGCGAACGCCGCCGCGGCGACGAAACCGGCGAGCGAGAGCACCGCGAGGGCGATGTCGCCCGGCGCCAGTGCCCCCACCGCCATGGTCGAGACGAGCGACAGCAGGAACCAGCTCACGGCGTCGGTGAGCGCCGCGGAGGCGAGGGTCAACTGCCCCACGTCACGGTGGATCAGCCGCATGTCGGCGAGCGTCTTGGCGATCACCGGGATGGCGCTCACGCTCAGCGCGACACCGAGGTACAGCGCGAAGACGGGCCGCTGTGCCCCCTCTCCCATCAGCGCGCGCGGTATCAGGAAACCCGCGCCGACGCCCAGCCCCAGCG
The DNA here is from genome assembly GCA_003719395.1 of Streptomyces altiplanensis. Taxonomy (GTDB): domain Bacteria; phylum Actinomycetota; class Actinomycetes; order Streptomycetales; family Streptomycetaceae; genus Streptomyces; species Streptomyces altiplanensis. The sequence goes on along the minus strand of RHMC01000181.1, from coordinate 10,914 downwards.
GGATCAGCAGGCTGCCCAGACTGACCTTGAGCATCACCCCGCGCCGTCGGCGCACCATGCCCAGGTCCAGGTGCGCCCCCGCCACGCCGACGAACATCAGCACGGCGAACTGCGCCACGGCGTCCAGGAGATGGGCCTGCCCCGGTTGGGCCGGCAGCAGCCGGGCGGCCGCCTCGGGGGCCAGCAGCCCGAAGACCGAAGGCCCCAGCAGGATGCCGGTGGACAGCTCTCCCACCACGCCGGCAGACCGCAGCGCACTGCCAGCCGGCCGAGGCAGAGGGCCAGCAGCAGCAGTACGCCGAGCTGGAGCAGGAAGAGCTGGACCTGGTGGGCGGTGAGCGGTGGTGCGGTGGCCAGTGCCAGAGCACGCATCGTCAGGCCGCCGTTCTCTCCGTCGGCATCGGCCTGGGGCGCGGTTGGTAGCCTTCGGCGATGAAGCTCTGCAGACGGGGCTCGTGTATGGCCATGAAGCAGTCCCGGCCGCGGTTGACCAGGCCCGCGTTGCGGAAGCGTTTGAGGAAGAACCCCACCCGGGAGCGGGTGGTGCCGACCATCGCCGACAACTCCTCCTGCGTGATCTTCTCCTGTATCCGCAGCAGATGGGCCTCGCGCCTGCCCAGCTTGCGGCCGAGATGCAGCAGCACGGACGCCAGCCGGTACTCGCTGTCCTCCGTGACCAGTCCGGCGATGAGCTGCTGCCGCTCGAAGAGCCGGCCCGCCATGTGCCGCACCATCTCGTCGCGCAGTTCCGCGTCCTCCATGGCCTCGACCAGCTGGTGGGCGGGCATCCGCTGCAGTACGACGGGTGTCATCGCGGAGACCATCTCGGTCCTTCCGTCACCCACCAGGCACAGCTCACCGAAGACGTCGCCCGCGGAGTAGATGTCCAGGAGACACTCCTTGCCCTCCCTGGAGGGCATGATCGCTTTCACCTGCCCCTGCTCGACGAGATAGATGCTGCGGTCGCGGTCGAGGCAGCCGTAGACCACCTCGCGGCGGGCGACTTCGATGGTCGTCGCGGTCAGTGTTCTTAGCCGGATCATCTGGGCGAGCGTCTCGCCGAGCCGTGCCGAGGAAGAGGACGGGATCATCGCCGACAACACCCCCCGGCCGCGGTTGTCCTGCCGGTGCTTTCCCTGGGTTGGCGATTACTGTTCACAGAACCGTTCACTCCCCCTCGTTTCGGCTCCACCCGGTCCATCGGTCCGGGGAATGTGCAGCTTCAGCGCTCAGGTGCCGATTCGATAAAACCGGAATTGGGGCGGGGGGCTGACCTGGTCCGTCCGCGCAGGCTCAATCGCCTCTGCGCGGAGGATGGCGGAAAAGAAGCCCCCGTTGTCGACAGCGGGTCAGTGCTTCCCCAGCTCCTGGCCCTATCCCCCTGGAGTGCCGACAGTCAAATTATGGCCAGAACCCTTCTGGTAGAGCAAGGGTGGTGACATCGAATTCTTTGTCGTTTACGGGTGTGCCGAGTCGGTCGAGAAAATACCTCGGCATGCCATTGACAACCCCTGTTGCAATGCGCTGTGAATTCGCGCGTAAACCGGCTCACGGGAAAAGAAAAGGCCGGGACGACCTGTGCCGCCCCGGCCTCGATGGATCAGGCTGAATCGCCGAGGTCGTATTCCAGTGTGTAGCTGTGGGTTCCGTCGGCGACGACGACATTCAGCTTGCCGCTGATGGTGCTGAGTTCACCCGTCCCCGAGTCGGGAACGATGACGATGTTGAGGTCGCCCTCCCCGCGCGTGGAGATGGCGCTGTGCTGGAGCACGAAGGTGCCCTTGCGCCCGTGCACGGTGCCCGTCAGCCGCTCCACGGCGACGTAGCCGGCGGAGGTCGGCTCGCTCGTCATCGCCTTGATCAGCTCGGTGACACTCGTGCCCTGGATGTCACCGGTGAAGGTCTTCGTCACGACGACCTTCGAGAGCTGGGTGCCCTCCTCGTCGGAGTACGGGGGCTTCTCGTCCCAGACCAGTTCGAAGGTTCCGGCGGCTGTGGTGCTCATCTGGTGTTCTCCCTCATCATCGGTTGACGGTGTGCTGCGACGGGCTGGGTTACTTCGGCGCCTGCGCGGCGTACGTGTCGTGGTGCTGCGGGGTGAGGGCCATGTCCTTGAGCGTGCTCTGGACGAACATCCGCTCCCAGCCCCCGCCCCCCTTCTCGTCCGGTATCCACTGCTTCGTGAAGACCATACGAGCATCGTTGTCCACGCGGGCCCGAAGTCCCATCAGGTGGTAGTAGTCCGTGACGGAACGCAGATGGATGAACCAGTGGATCCGGTCGGACAGGCCGAACGCCTCCTCGTAGAGGTAGATCGTCGCGTGTCCGGCGAGGCTCTTGTTCCACCCCTCGGCCAGTGCCCGCGCGAACTGCCGTCCCTCGCCACGGAACTCGTAGTTCAGCTCGCCGGTCCGGTGCATCAGCAGCCCGCAGTTGGCCGAGTTCAGGACGTCCTGCCCGGACTGGCTGCTCTGGTGAGCGGCGGTCGGGACGAGGAAACGCTCCACCGCCGCGCCGTCCACCTCGACCACGGTCTCAGGCTTCTCGTTCGCGGTGCCGTACATGCCGAAGCTGGACGGAATGAGCACGGTTTCCTGCAGGCTGCCATCGGTGAACATGCACTCCCACGAGCCGCCCCCCTGTTCTTCGGGCACGCGATTGCGCATGATGATGTCACGCCACCCCTCATCCTGTCTGGCCGTTGCGAGGAGCTTCTCGTAAGCGTCGAAGGACTCGAGATGGATCAGCCAGTGCAGCCGGTCCTCGGTGCCGAACGTCTCCTCGTAGATAAAGACACTCGCGATTCCCGCGTACGCCGTGTTGATGTATTCCGCCAGGTCCCTGGCGAACCGGCGCCCCTCGGAACGGAACTCGGCACGCAGCTGGCCCACCCGCTCGACGACCACCCCCGCGTTGCCGGAATGCAGCAGATCCGAGAGCGCGACCGACGTCTGGCGGTGCGCCGCCGGCGGAGCGAACCGGGGGGACTCTTGAGTCATGGGATGTTCCTGCCCTTCGGGGATCGTGGTGTTCCGGCCGTGGGTGACAGACGCTCACGCAGCCGGTGTTTGAGGACCTTGCCGGTCATGCCGCGGGGGAGGCTGTCCACCACGTGCACCGCCGACGGAATCTGATAGGGCTTCAGGCAGGAGGCGAGATGGCCGCGCAGCCGGCCGGGCAGGTTCCCGCCCGTCTCGCCCGGTCCCGCGCCCGGGTCCGGGCCCCCCGCGACGACCACCGCCGTGACGGAAAGGCCGCCCTCGGGGCCGGGCACACCGAGCACCGCCGCCTCCCGCACCTCCGGGTGGGAGTACAGCGCGTTCTCGACCTCCAGCGTGGAGACGAGCCGGTCACCGACCGGGACCGCGTCCGCCATCCGGTCGAACAGGTACAGGTCGCCGTCGGCGCCGATGCGACCGAGATCCCTGGTGCGGATCCAGCCCCCGCTGCGCAGACCGGCGTCGAGCTCCTCGTCGAGGTAGCGCCGGCGGGCCGCAGGCGAACGCAGCCGGATCTCACCGGTCGTGCCGTCGGGCACGGGCTCCCCGTCCGGACCGGTCCAGCATCAGCTCGGTGCCCGGCGCCGGCCGCCCCAGTGCCAGCGGACGATCGGGGTCGTACGAACCGAGGATCACCGCCGGCACCGCCTCGCCCTGGGCGTAGGCGGTGTTGACGGCGATGCCCGGCATCATCTTCCGCAGAGCCAGCGCGGTCGGCGCGGGCAGCGGGGCCGAGGCGATCGCCATCGTCGTCACGCTGGTGAGGTCGTACCGCTCACCGAGCTTCGCCGCGACCATCCGCATCGCCGTCCACGGCGTCAGCATCACGGTCGCCACGCCCCGCTCCGCGATCAGCCGGCCCATCGTCTCGATGTCGCCGGGACGGCACAGGATCACCGTGGCGGGCGAGTTGAGCGGCATGAGCGAGGCGCTCATCGCACTGGACGGGGTGCCCATCGGCATGGGTGCCAGCAGCGGCGCCGAGTTGTCGAACCTGCGCAGCCCGGCAGGGCGCCGGCCGTGCAGGAGCGTGCTGTGCGGGTTCGTGTAGGCCTTCGCGGGCCCCGTCGTTCCCGACGTGTAGAGGATGTCCGCCAGATCGTCCGGCGCGGTGGCCACCTCCACCGGCGCGGTGTCCCCGGTGAGTTCGGTCACCGGACGGGTCCAGCCGCCGAGGCGGTCCGGAGGCACCAGGCCGCTGCTGTGCACCACACCCGCCGGACCGGTCTGCGCGCAGCGTCTGCGCACCTCGGCCGGGGGGATTTCGTCACTCAGGTGGACGGCGGTCCCGCCGGCCTTCAGCACACCGAGGTAGGCGACGGCGTAGTCGATCCAGTCCTGGTCCGAGAAGAGCAGCGCGACCCGGGTTCCGCGGCGGACGCCGGCCGCGATCAGGGCCCGTGCCGCCCCGTTGGAACGTTCCTCCCACTGTCCGAAGGAGAGCGTCGCGGCACCGGCGACGTCGATGGCTGTCTGCTCGGGCTCCCGCTCGGCCCGCCGGCGGAGGAGATCGTGCACGGTCTCCGCGCGGCCGGCCTCGGCAGCCTCTTCACCCGATGGTGGCGATGACATGCCCAGAAGCTAGGCCGACGCCTCCCGGACGCTCAGCTCACAACTGAGCAATTCGGAAGCCGGCCCCGGCGCCCCGCACCGGCCGGGGTGCCTGCCCAACAGTGAGCAGACCGGCGACGCCCGGGACGCGGACGATGGGAGGCCGACCACTGGAAGGAACGGACAGATGGCAGATCAGCTGCAGCCGATGGTGACCGACTGGACCCGGGCACTGGCCGTGGTGGCCCACCCCGACGATCTGGAGTTCGGCGCGGCCGGAGCGATCGCCGCCTGGACCGCAGAGGGCAAGAGCGTGTCCTATCTGCTGCTCACCCGCGGCGAGGCCGGCATCGACGGCATGCCCCCCGAGCGCGCCGCGGAGGTCCGCGAGGCCGAACAGCGCGCCAGCGCCAAGATCGTGGGCGTGCAGGACGTGGAGTTCCTGGACCACAAGGACGGAGTCGTCGAGTACGGCGTCGCCCTGCGCCGCGACATCGCCAGGGCGATCCGGCGCCACCGGCCGGAGCTGATCGTCGGCTTCAACCACCACGACACCTTTCCCGGCGGCAAGCGGAACTCGCCCGACCACCGCCACACCGGCCAAGCGCTGTTCGACGCCGTGGGCGACGCCGGCAACCGCTGGATCTTCCCCGATCCGGAACTGGAGCCGTGGGGCGGGGTCAAGCACATCGCCATCGCCCAGTCGCCCCACCCGACCCACGCCGTCGACATCACCGACACGCTCGACGTGGCCATCGCCTCCATCGAGGCGCACGCGGCCTACCTGGAGGGCATCGGCATCAAGGACATCCGAGGGCCCTTCACCAGCATCGCCAACAGCATGGGGGAGCGCTTCGGCAACCGGCCGGCCATCACCCTGGAGGTCGTCACCCGGTGACGGGCAGCAGGCCGTCGACCGCGGGCGGCGGTCGGGGGCAGGCAGAGACCGGAAGCAGACAGAACGGTCCGGTTCCGGTGAGGAGACCGCCTCACCGGAACGACGTTCTGCCTTGTGCGCGGCCCGTCAGTCGCGGTGACGGGGGGCCAGCAGCGTCTCGTTCATGGTGCCGTCCACGAACAGGCGCTCCCAGGTACCCCCGCCCTTGAACCCGGGGATCCACTGCCGGGACAGCAGCTCGCGCATGGCCGGGGCCCGCTCGACGAACTCGTTGAGCTCCAGGTACGCGTCCATCGACGACAGGTGGATCATGGTGTGCAACCGGTCCTGGCGGCCCCACATCTCCTCGAAGAGAAATGCCGTGGCCACACCCGGCAGTGCCGTGTTGACGGCGTTGGCCCACTCGTAGAGGAACACCCGGGCCTCGTCGCGCACCGCGTAACGGGCCTGCACCACGCGGTGCACGGTCAGCGCGGAGTTGGCGGAGTGCAGCAACTGCTCGGCGGGCAGGGACGTCTGGAAACGGGCGGCCGGCTGGAAGGTGCCCCCGTCGCCGTGGTCGCCGTGACCGATGCCGTGCTGCGGGCAGATCACCGTCTCACTGATGCTGCCCTCGACGAAGATGCGTTCCCAGCCGCCGCCGCCCTTGTTCGGCAGCCGGTCCAGATCGGTGATCTCCCGCCACTTCTTGTCGTGGTCGACCTTGTCGAGCAGACGCCCGTAGTCATTGGGTTGCTTGAGGTGCAGGATCCAGTGGAGCCGGTTGTGCACGCCCAGCAGCTCCTCGTAGAGGAACACCGATACGTACCCCACGTCACCCGGGTTGATCAGCTCGACCAGCTCCGAGGCGAACTGCAGCCCCTCGGCCCGGTGCTCATAGGTGATCAGCCCGCTGCGGTGCACGATGAACCCGGCGTTGGCCGTGTGCAGCACCTTCTCCAGCGGCACGCTGCTCTGCAGGTGCGCGGGGCGGAACCGCCGCGGGGCTGCTCCGGCGGGGGAGGAGGTCATGTCGTCCGTTCCTTTCACTGCGGGATCACGAGGTCGGTGTCCGCGGCGCGCATCGCCCCGGCGAGCCGCTCGGGGGTGGGCGACTTGAACAGGTCGGCGAGGCGGAGCTTGCAGCCGGTGCTCTCCTCCACCCGGGCCAGCAGGGTGATGCCGAGCAGTGAATGGCCGCCGTGTACGAAGAAGTTCGTCCCGGGACCGGCCGGCGCCCCGTCGCCGCTGCCGAGGAACTCGCGCCACAGGCCCACGAGGTACTCGACGAGCTCGTCCGGGGGCGGTGCGTTGTCGGGGTGGTCCACGTCAGCTCTCCTTGTCGTCGGTCAACAGGTCGTCGACGAGGCGCGCCGTCTCCGGGCTGCGCATCAGGTCGGTGTGGGAGACGTCGAGGTACACGGCCCGCCGGAGCAGGCCCGATCTCTCGGCGGCGGTGAAGGACCGCAGGCCGGCGCCCTCGGTGTTGCCGTTGAGGGCGGTGGCGGTGGCCCACCGGCCGCGGGCGGGACACGAGTCGGCGGCGGCGATCCAGTACAGGTAGGACGTGGCCAGACCCACGAACTCGTCGACCCGCGCTCCGTGGAGCCCCACCCGTGCGAACGCCGGCTCGACCACCTCCCGTACCAGCGCCGAGAGGCGGTCCGCCAGCGCGGTCAGCCCTCCGGTGGTGTCGTCCGCCGCGGCGCGCCGTCCCTCGCGCAGCGCCGCCTCCGCGTCCGCCGGGGAGAGCACCGAGGCGAACCTCCGGGTGACCAGGGACTCGTAGAAACCGGTCAGCATCGACGCCCGGGCAGGCTCGGGGTCCAGCAGGATCAGCCGTGGGCGGCGCTGGCTCCGGGCGATCTCCTCGGCCAGGGCACCCGCGTACAGGGCCCCGGTGCAGAAGCCGAGCACCGCCCGCACCGGGCCGCGGCCACGCAGGTCGCCCGCCCAACGCGCGACGTGCTCCCGGCCGGTCATCTTCACCGCCTCGTCCGGCTCGGGCTGCGCCGTCACCCACAGCGCGCAGCCGGTCGTCAGCAGTTCCGCGAGTTCGGTGAACGTCGCGACGGGGCGGCCCGCGGCGGAGAAGTCACAGGCCAGAACCAGCCCGGAACCCTCCGCGGGACGCCGCACGTGCCATGCGGCGGGTGTCGCCATCCTCTCCTCCAGACATGGTCGCGGCCCGGATACCCGCCGTCACGATGCCGTCCCCGGCCCGCCCGGTCTGCTCGGTTGTGAGCGTCCCGGCACCGCGGACCCGCCCCTGCCGCCGGGGCCCGCCGGCCGGGTCACGTCCTTCCGCTCAATCCTGGGCATCGCTCGGCGCGCACGGTTCGTACCGTCGACGGCGGCCGGGTTTCGCCCGGGAGCCACGACCGTCAGTTCGCCGGCCACCGACCGCCGGCGTGGATTGGGAGCCCCCATGACCGAGCGCGCCTACACGCCGGAGATCACCACCAGCTTCACGGTGCACGACCTACTGCGGCGACGTGCGGAACTGCAGCCGGACCGGATCGCCCTCAACATCGACGACGGCCCGACGATCGGTTACGGGGAGTGGAACCGCCGTTCCAACGCGGTGGCGCGCGGCCTCATCGACGCCGGTGTCCGGCCCGGCGAGATCGTCGGCCTGGTCTTCGACGGCCTGGACTGGATCGACTACGCCGTCGCGTACATGGGGGTGCTGAAGGCCGGTGCCACCGCCACCCACCTCAACCGGAGCGTCGGTGAGGAGGAGATCCTGCGCAGGATGGACTTCTGCTCCGCCGTCGGCATCCTGCACGGCGAGAACGTGCTGCCGCCCGCCGCGTTCACCGGCCTGACCGCGACCGCCGACGGCATCGCGAGCGCCGACAGCAGCGACCCGTTCGTCCCCGTGGCGGTCACCGACATCGCCGACATCCTCTTCACCTCGGGAACCACCGGGCCGGCGAAGGGCTCAGCCTCACCGCACGGCAACCTCACCTACGGCCGCGGCCCCGAGGGGTTCCACCTCTTCGGCGACCCCGAACCCCTGCTGACCCCCATGCCGCTCGGCACCACGGCCAGCGCCACGACCGTCAACTTCTCCATCCACACGCCCTCGACGCTGGTGATCTGCCCCATCGACGCCCCCGAGCGAATGGCGCAGCTGATCGAGAAGCACCGGATCGGCTCCGTCATGATCACTCCCTGGCTGGCGATGCAGCTGGTGCACAGCGGCGCGGCCCGGAGCCACGACCTCAGCTGCGTGGAGACCATCGCGAACGCCTCCACCGCGCTGCCGCCCGCCATCGCGCGCAAGCTGCTGGCCGCCATGCCCAACGCACGGCTCAACATGTCGTACGCGGCCTCCGAAGCGGTCCCCGCGTCCATCGGCCACACCTTCGACCCCGCGGTGCCGATGGCCACCGGACGGCCGCTGCGCGGCACCGAACTGCGCGTCGTCGACGAGAACGGCGGCGAGGTCCCGGCCGGGGAACTCGGCGAGATCTGGCTGCGCAGCCCCGCCCCGAAGCGCTACTACTTCAACAACCCGGAGCTGAACGCCAAGGTCCACACCGACCGCTGGACACGCACCGGCGACCTCGGCAGGGTCGACGAGAACGGCCTGCTGTACTTCTTCGACCGGCGCAACGTCGCCGTGCGCACCGGCGGGAAGCTGGTCTCCACCGTCGAGGTCGAAGCCGCGCTGTACGAGCACCCCGCGATGCGGCAGGCGGCGGTCTTCGGCATGCCGGCCGCCGACGGCGACCAGACGCTGGCAGCCGCCGTCGCGCTCTCCGACCCCGCCGTACTGGACGAGCTCCCCGCCTTCCTCGCAGGCCACCTCGCCCAGGAACAGATCCCGACCCGCTGGCAGCTGGTCGACGAGATGCCGCGCAGCGCCAACGGGAAGGTGCTCAAGCACGTCCTGCGCGACCGGCTGACCGGCCTGGCCGGGTGAGCCGCGTGACCCGCACAGCCGGCGGGGCGGGCACCACCCCGCCCTCACCCCACATCGCGCTGCTGCGCGAGGGCGCCGAACGGCTCCGGGCCGCAGACCCGGCACTGGCCGGCCTGCTCGACTCCGAACTCGCCGATCAGTGCTCGACGCTGGCCATGGTGGCCTCCTCCAGCGCCGCCGACCCGTCGGTGCTGGCCGCGGCGGGCGCGGTGCTGTCCAACGTCACCGCCGAGGGGTATCCCGGCGCCCGCTACCACCCCGGCTCCGCGTGCTTCGACGAGGTCGAGCGCCTCGCCGAGGCCCGTGCCCGGGCGGTCTTCGGCGCGCAGTACGCCAATGTGCAGCCGCACTCCTGCTCCAGCGCCAACCTGAGCGTCCTGACGAGCCTGCTGCCGCCGGGCGGCGTCCTGCTCGGCCTCGGCCTGGACGAGGGCGGCCATCTCACACACGGCTCGTCCGCCTCTGTCACCGGCCACCTCTTCCGTGCCGTGCACTACGGTCTCGACGAGCACGGCCTGATCGACTACGACGGTGTGCTGCGACTGGCCCGCGAGCACCGCCCCCGGGTGATCGTCGCCGGCGCCAGCGCCTACCCGAGACGGATCGACTTCGCCCGCTTCCGGGCCGTCGCCGACGATGTCGGCGCCTACCTCCTCGCCGACATCTCGCACATCGCCGGACTGGTCGCGTCGGGCGAACACCCCAGCCCCGTCGACCTGGCCCACATCACGACGACCAGCACCTACAAACAGCTCGGCGGCCCCAGGGGCGGCCTCATCCTCGTCGGCGCCGAGCACCGTACCCCCGGACCCGACGGGCACACCGGACTCGCCGACCTGATGCGCCGTGCCGTCTTCCCACGCTCCCAGGGCACCCCGAACCCGGCGGCGATCGCGGCGAAGGCACGTGCACTGGGCATGCTCGGCACCGAAGAGGCCCGGTGGACCGCACGGATGATCGTGGAGGACGCCCGCGCCCTGGCCGAAGGGCTGGCCGGCCGCGGCCACCGGCTGCTCACCGGCGGCACCGACAACCACATGGTGGTCGTCGATCTCCGCCCGGCACGGATCAGCGGACTGGTCGCCGAACGCGCCCTCGAGGAGTGCGGCATCCTGGCCAACCGCAACCGTGTCCCGGGGGACAGCCGGCCCCCGGCGATCGCCGGCGGGCTGCGGCTGGGTACGAACATCCTCGCCCAGCGGGGCATGGGCCCGGCCGAGATGGCCGACTGCGTCGATCTGATCGACCGGATCCTCACCGCCGTGGTCAGCGTCGACGACACCACCTACACCCTCGACCCGCAGCTTTGCCGCAGGGCGCGGGCCGAGGTGCGCGAACTCTGCGAGCGCTTCCCGCTGCCCGGCTACCCCGCCGCGACCCTGCGCACAGGCTCGGAGGTCTCCCTGTGAGTACGTCGTCCGAAGCCGCCGCCGACGACCGGGCGGCGAGCGGGCCGGCCGCCGGACTGCCGGCCGACCACCCGAGGACCGCGGCACACGTGCCGCGCCCGGCGCACGAACCCGGCAGCGGCCACGCCGGAGTTCGCCAAGCCTCGG
>RHMC01000180.1 GCA_003719395.1 Streptomyces altiplanensis | reverse complement strand
CGCCCCCCGGCTGCCCCCTCCCGCACCCCGGGGTGCACGCGCCGAGGAGGGGCCGCCGGGGACGGACGGGCCCGTTGCCCCGGACCACGACCGCCGCCCGGCCCGAAGCAGCGTCGTCCGCGGGCCCCCGGAACCGCTCACCGCACGAGCACGAACGGCCTGGCCCGGGGCCGCCCCGCCGGAGCCGGGGCCGGGGCCGGGGGATCAGCGGGCCGGGGCGATGCGGCCCGTCACCTCGCCCAGTCCCACCCTCGTGCCGTGCGGGCCCGGTGCCCACGCCGTCATCGTGACCTCGTCGCCGTCCTCCAGGAACGTCCGCTTGCCGGTGGGGAGTTCGATCGGGTCGCGGCCGTTCCAGGTCAGTTCCAGGAGGGAGCCGCGTTCGTTCACCTCGGGGCCGCTGACCGTGCCGGAGCCGAAGAGGTCGCCCGTACGCAGCGACGCGCCGTTCACCGTCATCTGGGCCAGCTGCTGCGCCGCAGTCCAGTACATGGTGGAGAAGGGGGGAGTGGAGACCACCTCGCCGTTGATTCTCACCTCGATGCGGATGTCGTAGCCGCCGGGCTCCTCCTCGTCGGAGTCGTCGAGGTAGGGGAGAAGGGGGAGGTCGCGGGCCGGGGGCGCCACCTGGGCCGCGTCCAGGGCCTCCAGCGGAGTCACCCACGCCGACACGGATGTGGCGAAGGACTTGCCGAGGAAGGGGCCGAGGGGGACGTACTCCCAGGCCTGGATGTCCCGCGCCGACCAGTCATTGAGGAGGGACAGCCCGAAGACGTGGTCCCGGAAGTCCGCGAGCGGGACCGGCGTGCCGTGCGGGGAAGGGGTGCCGACCACGAAGCCGACCTCCGCTTCGATGTCGAGCTTGACGGAGGGGCCGAAGACGGGGGCCGGATCGGCCGGCGCCTTGCGCTGGCCGCCTGGGCGCACCACGTCCGTGCCGGAGACCACGACCGTGCCGGACCGGCCGTGGTAACCGATCGGCAGGTGCTTCCAGTTGGGGGTCAGCGCGTCGCCGTCGGGGCGGAAGATCCTGCCCACGTTGGTGGCGTGGTGCTCGCTCGCGTAGAAGTCGACGTAGTCCGCGACGTCGTACGGGAGGTGCAGCGTGACCGCGGCGAGAGGGTGCAGCAGGGGCTCGATGTCGGCGCGGTGCGCGGGGCTCGTCACCCACGCGGTGAGCGCGCGGCGCACGTCGCGCACGCGGTACGCCCCGCCGCGAGCAGCGGGTTGAGCGTGGGCCGGGCGAGCAGCGCGGCGTACGGAGAGCCCAGGGCGAGTGCGGCCGCCCCCGCGTCCAGCACATGGCCGCCGATACGGACACCGACCCGGCGGCGCTCGGGCTCGTCCGCGGTGGAGAAGACACCGTAAGGGAGGTTGTGCGGGCCGAAGAGGTCGCCTTCGGCAAGGTCGAGCGGGCTCTGCTCGGGCATCGGTGCTGCCTCGCTTTCCAGGTCATGGGGGGGAACACGTTACGTGGGAGCCGCCTGCGACGGCAGTACTTAAAAAGTTCGCAATGTCCGAAAAGACCCTGCTGGAGGCGGGAATTGCGGCTCAGCGTCCTTCGGGGGGCACGGGCAGGGGCCGGGGCGGGCCGTGACGCAGGAAGGACGGGGCGAGCAGCGGCGTGAACCCCGCCGAGTCCGCCGCCGGCCAGGTCCACGGCCAGTACGCCGACGAGACGGAGAGGCGGACGCGGTGGCCCGGCGGGAAGCCGCGGCCGGTGCCGTTGAGGAGGAAGGCGACGTCCTCCGTCGCGCCCGGCGTCCAGGCGTCGGCCCGGTCGCGGCCGCCCCGCACCGCGAGGCTGAGGACGCCGCGGGTGACGAGGGTCGACGACCCGTCCGGCGCCACGTCGCCCCGGCGGGCGACCGCCTGCCCGAACGGGACGTCCTCGCGCAGCCGCAGCCGCAGCCGCAGCCGGACCCCGGGGCGGCCCAGGATCTCGATCGGCTCCTCGCCCACCGGGAACTCGGAGCTCGCCGACTTGGCGTCCTCGTCGCGCTGGTCCGGCGGCAGGTCCGGCAGCAGGTCCGCGTCGTTGCCGAACGGGAAGAAGCGTCCGGCGTCCATGCCGGTCTGCACGGGAGAGGCGACGACCACCGGGCCGTCCCGGAAGGCGTACGTCGCCGTGGTCACGTGGGGCGACGGCCACGCCGCGTCGCCGGCCCACCGGCCCGGCAGCTCCTCGTACACCGTCTTCGGCGGATGCGACGCGCTGATCCAGGAGCGCGGCAGCGGCTCCGGCATGACGCCGGTGTCCGTGCCCTTGAGCCAGTGGTCCCACCGGCGCGGCGTCTCCTGGAGGAAGCCGATCGCCGGGCCCGGCGGCAGCCCGCGGTCCGGGTACTGGTGCGACCACGGGCCGATCAGCCGGCCGCCCGCCACGGAGACCGGGCAGGCCATGGTCCCGTGGGCCGCGGAGACGGAGGCGGCCGTGGGCGAAGTGGAGGACCAGGACGGCCTGCATGCCGAGGAACGAGAAGCGTTCCCGGACCTCCGGGCCGGACAGGATCATCAGGCCCCGCGGCCGGCCGAAGAAGGCGTGGTCGTCCCCGGGCGGCGGCTCGACGGGCTCGTCGGGCTGGGTGTCGGACATGGTGCGGGACGAAAGGACTACTCATGGTCGTATCAGGTGAGCCGGGACATACCGGCGTCTCTCGGGCTGTGTGCGGGTGACGGGAAGGCGCTCACTGTGATCGAAAGCTGACCGGATACGCTGACTTGAGTGAAGACAGCGACACATCGACAATCCGTGTGATCGTCAGCAGACAGGAGTAACCCTCGTGACCGTCGTCGGGCCGTTCGGACTGAGCGTGCGGGACCAGGCTCTTGAGACCGATGTCCAGAACGGCTTGGCAGCCGTCGAGGAAGGGCTTCTCGACGCCACCAAGAGCGAGGTTCCGTTCATCACGGAGGCCGCGCAGCACCTGGTCCGGGCAGGGGGCAAGCGGTTCCGGCCCCTGCTGGTCATGCTGGCCGCCCAGTTCGGTGACCCCCACGCCCCGGGCATCGTGCCCTCCGCGGTGGTCGTCGAGCTGACCCACCTGGCGACGCTGTACCACGACGACGTGATGGACGAGGCGGACGTACGCCGCGGGGTCGCCAGCGCCAATACCCGCTGGGGCAACTCGGTCGCGGTCCTCACCGGCGACTTCCTCTTCGCGCGCGCCTCGCACATCCTGGCGGACCTCGGGCCCGAAGCCGTACGCATCCAGGCGGAGGCGTTCGAGCGCCTCGTCACCGGCCAGATCCTGGAGACGGCCGGACCGCGCGACGGCCAGGAGCCGGTCGGGCACTACCTGGACGTCATCGCGGGCAAGACCGGCTCGCTGATCGCGGTCTCGGGGCGCTTCGGCGCGATGATGTCGGGCGCCGACGAGAGCGTCGTCGACATCCTCACCCAGTACGGCGAGCGCCTGGGCACCGCCTTCCAGCTGGCGGACGACGTACTCGACATCGCGAGCGACAGCCACGAGTCCGGGAAGACGCCGGGCACGGACCTGCGCGAGGGCATCCCCACGCTGCCGGTGCTGCTGCTGCGCGCCCGGGCGGCCGAGCACGGGCGCCCGGAGGACGTCGAGCTGTGCGGGCTGCTCGACGGAGACCTCACCGACGACGCCCTGCTCGCCGAGGTGCTGCGGCGCCTGCGCGTGCACCCGGCCCTGGAGCAGGCGCGCCGCGACACCATCCGGTACGCCGAGGGGGCGAGGGCGGCGCTGGCGCCGCTGCCCGAGTGCTACGCGAAGTCGGCTCTGGAGGAGCTGTGCGACGCGGTGGTGCACCGCGCCGGCTAGACGGCCGACGGACGCACAAGGCGCGCGCCTTCCCTGACTGACGGGGGAGGCGCCGCCGCCTTGTGTCATCCCGCAGCAGGAGACGGAGTTGATCCTGGGGGCTGACGCTTCCTGCCCGCCGTTTTGGTCGGATGAGAACCACCACTCCCCACCGATTCGGGTGAGAATGGCGGCGCGGGGTGGACGAGTGCAGTGGACGACGGCCGCCAACCACGGAGGTAGAGCACACATGGCACCGAACGACAGCGCACAGACCACCGACGGGAACTTCGCCGCGGGCCGCCGGAAGGCCGCGCGTTACATCGTCCCGGTCGCGGTGGCGGGGGTGGCGGCGGCGACCATCGGGCTCGTCCCGGCGCTCGCCGACTCCGGCGACCCCGATCTGCCGAAGATCACCGCTCAGCAGCTGGTCGAGAAGATGGCGGCGTCGGACACGCAGCAGCTCTCCGGCAACGTGAAGATCAGCACCGACCTGGGCATCCCCTCCCTGGGCGGCATCGCGGACAGCCTGGCGCCCCGGGGCGGGGACGAGGGCTCGTCGGCCGATCCGCAGGCCAGGCTGATGGAGCTCGCCTCCGGTACGCACACGCTGCGCGTCGCGGCCGACGGCCCGGACAAGCAGCGGGTGTCGGTCCTGGGCGACGCCGCGGAGTACAGCCTGATTCACAACGGTGGTGAGGTCTGGGCGTACGACAGTGCCTCGAACGAGGCCTTCCACACCAAGGCGCCCGCGGAGGCCAAGGGCTCCGGCAAGGATTCCGGTAAGCACGAGAAGCTGCCCGAGGGGGTCCCGACGACGCCGAAGGGGCTGGCCGAGGAGGCGCTGAAGGCCGCGGACGACACCACGTCGGTGACGGTCGACGGTACGACGCAGGTCGCCGGCCGGGACGCGTACCAGCTGCTCGTCGAGCCCAAGCAGTCCGGTTCGACGATCGGGTCCGTCCGGGTCGCGGTCGACGCGGAGAACGGCGTACCGCTCAAGTTCACGCTCACGCCGAGCAGCGGCGGCAAGGCCGCGATCGACGTGGGCTTCACGAAGGTCGACTTCGGGAAGCCGTCCGCGGACACCTTCACGTTCACCCCGCCCAAGGGCGCGAAGGTGACCGAGGGCGACGACGGGCCGAAGGCCCGGGAGAAGGACTTCGGGAAGGACTTCAAGGGCGAGGAGGGCCTGAAGGACTTCGAGGGGCTGAACGTCATCGGCAAGGGCTGGACCTCGGTCGCCGAGATCTCGTCCCCCGGCGGCGAAGCAGGCGCCGGCTCCGAGGCGCCCGAGGCGGGCGACGTGCCGCCGCAGGCCCAGCAGTTCATGGACGCGCTGGGCGACAAGGTGTCCGGTGAGTTCGGCTCGGGCACGGTCTTCGAGACCCGTCTCGTCAACGCCCTGATGACGGACGACGGCAAGGTGTACGTCGGCGCGGTCACCAAGGACGCGCTGGTCCGGGCCGCCGACGCGGCCAAGTAGGACAGGCAGGACAGGCAGGACAGGCAGGACAGGCAGGGAAGACAGGGCAGACAAGGCAGAGCCGGGATGGAGGAGCTGTCCGCCGTGAACAGTGAGGCCGTGATCGACACACGTGGGCTCACCAAGCGTTTCCGCGGCGGGCAGCTCGCCGTCGACGGCCTCGATCTCGCCGTCCCCGCCGGCAGTGTCTTCGGTTTCCTCGGGCCCAACGGCTCGGGGAAGACGACCACCATCCGGATGCTGATGGGCCTGATCGAGCCGACGTCCGGTACGGCGACCCTGCTCGGCAGACCCGTGCCGCGCGCCGCCCACAGCGTGCTGCCCGAGGTGGGCGCGCTCATCGAGGGGCCCGCGCTGTACGGGTTCCTGTCGGGCCGCGACAACCTGGTCCGTTACGACTCCGCCGACCCGGCGGCCGATCCGCGCACCCGCCGGGCGCGGGTCGCGGCGGCGCTCGACCGGGTGGGCCTGACGGCCGCGGGGAGCAAGAAGGCCAAGGCGTACTCGCTGGGGATGAAGCAGCGGCTCGGGCTCGCGTCCGCGCTGCTCCGGCCGCGCCGGCTGCTCGTACTCGACGAGCCGACCAACGGCCTCGACCCGCAGGGCATGCGCGAGATCCGTTCGCTGGTGCGGGAGCTGGCGGCGGACGGCACGACGGTCTTCCTCTCCTCGCACCTGCTCGACGAGATCGAGCAGGTGTGCACGCACGCGGCGGTGATGGCCCGGGGGCGGCTGATCGTCCAGGGTCCGGTCGCCGAGCTGGCGGCCGGTGCGCGCGGGCGGCTCGTCGTCACCACACCGGACACGGCGGACGCGGCGCGGGTGCTCAAGGAGCTGGGCGTCACCGGCCTGACGGTCGCGGAGGACCGGGTGACCGGAGAGCTGCCGCCGGGGGACGCGGACCTGGCGGACCTCAACGCCGCACTCGTGCGGGCCGGTGTGCGGGTGAGGTCCTTCGGCGTCGAACGGGCCTCGCTGGAGGACGCGTTCGTGGCACTGACGGGGGAGGGTTTCGATGTCGCGGGCTGAAACGACGGTCCGGCAGGAGAACCCGCGGGCCCGCAGCCCGCTGTGGACGCTCGGGCTCCTCCGGTCCGAGCTGACCACCACCTTCCGGCGCTGGCGCACGCTCGCGCTGCTGGCGGTGCTGGCCGCCGTACCCGTGCTCATCGGCATCGCCGTGAAGATCGAGACGGGCGACGGCTCGCCGGCCGGCGGGGGCGGCGGAGGGGACGGCGCGGGACCGGCCTTCCTCACGCAGATCACCAACAACGGTCTCTTCCTCGTCTTCGCCGCGCTCGCCGCGACCCTGCCGGTCTTCCTGCCGATGGCCGTCGGCGTCGTCGCGGGCGACGCGGTGGCGGGTGAGGCGAACGCGGGCACGCTGCGCTATCTGCTGGTCGCCCCGGCCGGACGTACCCGGCTGCTGCTCGCCAAGTTCACGTCCACGATGGTCTTCTGCCTGGTCGCGACCCTGGTCGTGGCCGTGTCAGCGCTGGTCACCGGAGCCCTGCTCTTCCCGCTGGGCGAAGTCACCACCATCTCGGGCACGCGGATCGGCTTCGGGGACGGGCTGGTACGGGCCGTGCTGATCGCGGCGGTCGTGGCGGCCTCGCTGGTCGGGCTCGCGGCGATCGGCCTGTTCGTCTCGACCCTCACCAACAGCGGTGTCGCGGCGATGGCGACGACGGTCGGACTGCTGATCACGGTGCAGATCCTGGACACGGTCCCGCAGCTGGACGCGATCCATCCGTATCTCTTCACGCACCACTGGCTGTCCTTCACGGACCTGCTGCGCGAGCCGCTCTACTGGGACGAGGTGCTGGACAACCTCGGACTCCAGGCGCTGTACGCGGCGGTGTTCGGCTCCGCGGCCTGGGCGCGCTTCACGACGAAGGACATCACGGCCTGAGGCACGTGGGAGATCGCGTGGAAACCGGTCACGCGCTGTTCCAGGAGAACGTGGGACCTTCGGCACGAGGGGGTCCCGCCCGGGGGCCGGTCTCCTCGTGGCTCCTTCGGGCCGCCGGTCCGCGGTCAGAAGGTGAGCTTCCAGCTGTCGATGTAGCCGGTGTCCTGTGTGGCGATGTCCTGGACTCTGAGCTTCCAGGTGCCGTTGGCCGGCTCGCTCGACGCGTTCACCGTGTAGGTGGTGATCACGTTGTCGGCCGAGTCGCTGCTGCTGGAGTTCTTCAGCCGGTACGCCGTCCCGTCGGGCGCGACGAGGTCGACGACCAGGTCGCCGCGCCAGGTGTGCTTGATGTCCACCCCCACCTGGAGGGCGGCCGGGGCGTTGCCCGTGCGGCCCGAGACGGTGACGGACGAGGTGACGGCCGCGCCGTTGTCCGGGACGGCGACGTCGGCGGTGTTCTCGTGCACGTCGCCGGGCGGGGTGGTGGATCCGGTGCCCAGCGTCCAGACGGCGTGGGCGATCGCGTCGCTGTTGCGGTCCAGGGCGGTGTCGTTGATGTTCGCCGTGGTGTCGCAGGAGGAGTGGTAGCAGCGGTCGAAGGCCTGGCCGGCGGTGCCGCCCCACTTCTGGGCCTGGGCGCTCGTCTTCGTACGGCTCGCGCCGGTGAAGAGGCCGCCGACCGGTATGCCCACGTTCTTGAAACTGGCGTGGTCGGAGCGGCCGTCGCCCTCGGTCTCGATCTCGGTCGGGACGCCGAGGCCCGCGTAGTAGTCCTTGAAGGTCTTCTCGATGGCCGGGTCGTCGTCGTAGACGAAGTAACCGGGGTTCGGTGAGCCGACCATGTCGAAGTTGAGGTAACCGGAGAACTTCGAACGCTCGGTGGCCGGAAGGCTGTTGACGTACGCCTTGGATCCGACGAGTCCCAGCTCCTCCGCGCCCCACCAGCCGAACCGCAGGTGTTTCGCGGGCTTGAGCTGGGCGCGGGAGACGGCGAGGGCGGTCTCCAGGACGGCGGCGGAACCGGACCCGTTGTCGTTGATGCCGGGACCCGAGGCGACCGAGTCGAGGTGCGCGCCGGCCATCAGGATCTGGTTGGGGTCGCCGCCCGGCCAGTCGGCGATCAGGTTGTAGCCGGTCGCGCCGCCGGAGGTGAACGTCGTGACGGAGGTGGTGAATCCGGCGGCGTCCAGTTTGGCCTTCAGGTAGTCGACGGAGGCTTTGTAACCGGGGCGTCCGTGGGCGCGGTTGCCGCCGTTGGAGGTGGCTATCGACTGGAGCTGGGTGAGGTGCGCCTTGACGTTGGCGAGGGGTATGTCGGGGGCGGCGAGCGCCGCGGACGGGGTGGCGGTGGTGGTGGCGGACGCGGCGGGCGCGGTGGCGGCGACCAGGCCGGTGAGGGCGAGGGCGACGGCCGCGGCGGTGCGTCCGGGGGTGCGGGAGAGGTCCATGTGGGGGCTCCGGATTCCGTACGGGGACAGACGGAACGTGCGAGACGCCCCGCGCGCGTGCGGCGGCGCGGGGCGTTGGAGCTGATGGTGCGTGGGCTGTGCGTGGGCTGTGCGTGCTGAATGTTCAGCGAGGGCCCGACCGACCGTCAAGAGCGGAAACCGGTCACCGGTGTCCGTATGCCGGACGGCGGGAGCGGTGCGGAAGCCGCCTCAGTGCACGCAGTACTCGTTTCCCTCGGGGTCCGTCATGACCACCCATGCGCCCCCGGGCTCCTTCGCGCGGTGGTCGACGGCCGCGCCGAGCGCCTCCAGGCGGGCGACTTCGGCCTCCCGCGTGCCCGGCTCGGCGTGCACGTCGATGTGCAGCCGGTTCTTGGCCGTCTTCGTCTCCGGTACGCGCTGGAAGAGGATCCGGCGGCCGAGCCCCGTCCCCGTGTCCTTGTCGTACGGGTCGTCCGGATGCCGGACGGCGACCAGATCGCGAAAGGCGTGGCGGCCGTGGAATTCCACCGTCGCGTCGGGCGGTACGGCGCCGGAACCGATGAGCCGCTCGATCAGGGCGCTGTTGTCCTCCGCCTCGTAGCCGAGGGCCGCGGCCCAGAAATCGGCCTGGGCGTGCGGGTCGTCGGCGTCGACGACGAGCTTCCAGTGCAGTGTCATGGTAACCGGTTATAGTGGTTACGTGATGGAGCCCGCAATGGAAACGCCCGGACTGGTCCTGCGTACGCCGCAGGGCCGTCCGTATCTCTTCGACGCGGGCGCCCTCTGCCTCGAACTGCTGCCGACCGGCGGCCCCGGGCCACTCGCCCGGTACGAGGTGCTGCACACCCCGGCCGACCTGGCGCGATGGGCGGAGCGGAGCCGACTTCCGGCGGGGCTCGACCTGACCGTGAGCGAAGGCGAGCTGTCGGAACGCGCGCGTCCTGCGCGTCGCGCTCCACCGGCTGGCCGCCGACCGCGCCCACGGCCGCGCCCTGGCCGCCGCCGACCTCGACGTGGTCAACGAACGGGCGGCGCGGGAGCCGCTGGCCGCCCGTATCGACGTGGTCGTGGGAGCGGGCGCCGTGCGCGCGTGGGCGCCGTGCGCCACCGGGGACCGGCTGCTGTCGACGGTGGCGCGCGACGCGGTCGACCTGTTCACCGGACCGTACGCCCACCGCATCCGCGAATGCGGCTCGCACGACTGCTACCTGCTGTTCGTCGACACCTCACGCCCCGGCCGCCGCCGCTGGCCCGCGCGAGGGAACGCTGCGGAAACCGCAACAAGGCGCGCGCCCACCGCGTCCGCCGCAGCGAGGGCGTCGCCCCGGCGGACGGCTGAGAGGCGGCTCGTGCGGTGCTGCGGCCGCGCCGGCGAGGGCAGTTGAAGCCGGGTCAGCGGGCGGAAGCCGCTGCGGCGGGAGCTTTCTCCGGCGCCGCGGCTTCCGGCCCCGCGGCTTCCGCCGCCCGTACGGCGTCGTAGTCGGCGCGGGCCGCCGCGATCTCGTTCTGGTGCTTCTCGGTCCAGGTGACCAGGGAGCGGATCGTGGTGTGCAACGTCGCGCCGAGCGGCGTGAGTTCGTACTCCACACGCGGCGGCACCACCGGGTGCACCGTCCGCTTGACGAGCCCGTCGCGCTCCAGCTGGCGCAGCGTCACCGTCAGCATGCGCTGGCTGATGCCGTCGATCTTGCGCCGCAGTTCGGTGAAGCGCAGCACGTGGCTGTCGAGCAGCGCGATGACCAGCAGCGACCACTTGTCGGCGACGCGGTCGAGGATCTGGCGGACCTCGCAGTCCTCGCGGGTGTCCCACTGGAAGGGGTCGGTGTCGCCGTACACCCCCTGGGAGCCGGTGACTTCGCAGTTACTCGGTGACTTCAAAGTGCCTTCTTCCATGCGCTGGAATGCTGCCGCAGGATGCCTTTGGTTACAAGAGGGAACCGACCGGCATCCCGATAACTGGCTTGATGTGAAAGGCACTTACCCATGACCCGACGCGCCTGGGCGCTGCTGCTCGTACTCTGCGGCACCATCTTCCTCGAAGGCATCGACGTCGCCATGCTGTCGGTCGCCGTGCCGTCCATCAGATCCGACCTGGAGCTGCCGACCGGCACCGCGGCCTGGGTGATGAGCGCCTACGTCCTCGGATACGCCGGATTCACCCTGCTCGGCGGTCGCGCGGCCGACCTGCTCGGCAGGCGGCGGATGTTCCTGACCTGGCTCGCGGTCTTCCTCGGCTTCTCCATGCTCGGCGGGTTCGCCACCGAGGGCTGGATGCTGATCGTCGCCCGTTTCGTGACCGGCGTGGCCGCGGCCTTCATGACTCCGGCCGCGATGTCGATCATCACCACCTCGTACGAGGAGGGCCCGAAGCGGAACAAGGCCCTGCTCGTCTTCGCCGGCACGGCCGCGGGCGGTTTCTCGCTCGGCCTGGTCATCGGCGGGCTGCTGACCCAGCTCGGCTGGCGGTGGGTGTTCTTCGCCCCGGTCCTGCTGGGCGGCCTCATCCTGATCGCGGCGCTGCGGCTGCTCCCGGCGGAGACCCGGCCGGCCCGCCGCGGCGGAGCCTTCGACCTCGCCGGCGCGGCGACGGCCGCCGGGGCGATGCTGCTGCTGGCGTACGGGATCGTACGGCTGGAGCACGGCTTCGACGGCTGGCAGCTGACGGCCGCCGTGGTGGCCGCCGGGCTGCTGCTCGTGGCGGTGTTCGTGACGGTCGAGCGCCGCTCGGCCGCCCCGCTCGTACGGCTCGGCATCCTGCGCAAGGCGTCGATGGTCCGTGCCGACCTGGGCGCGCTGCTCTTCGTCGGCTCCTTCTTCGGCTTCCAGTTCATGGTCACGCTCTACCTCCAGGAACTGCGCGGCTGGTCCTCCCTGGAGACGGCCCTGGCCCTGGTCGTGATGGGCGTCGACGCGGTCCTCGCGCCGACGCTGACCCCGCGCCTGGTCAACCGGTTCGGCAACGCCCGGGTGATCTTCGGCGGCTTCGTGCTGGCGATCGTGTCGTACGTGCTGTTCCTGCCGGTCGGCCTCGACTGGTCGTACGCCGTGATGCTCCCGATGCTGTTCCTCACGGGCGCGGCATTCGCCCTGGCGTACGGGCCGCTCACGATCGCCGCGACGGACGGCATCGAGGAGGAGGAGCAGGGGGTGGCCGGCGGACTGCTCGCCACCGCGACCCAGTTCGGGTCGGCCGTCGGGATCTCGGCGGTGACGGCGGTGTACGGCCTGGTGGCGGCGGGCGGCGACGGCTCCCCGGAATCCACTCTCAGCGCGTTCCGCGCTGCGCTGACGGTGCCGGCGGTGATGGTCGTCGCGGGCGCGGTGATCACGGCGTTCGGCCTGCGGGGCGGAAGGGGCGGAAGTGGCGGGCGGGCACCGCTGGAGACGCCCCGGCCCACCACCGCGCAGCCGGGAGCTGTACCGGCGGGATAGGCGGTGGGGCAGGCCCCAGGCATTCTGGCCGCCGGAAGGGTTCCAGGGGAGCCCTTCGGCGGTGGAGCGGGGCCCGGGGCCCGGGGCTCCCTCACGCGGCGGAGCCGCGCAAGGTCACAGCGGGAAGGGGCGGGCGGGACCACGGCCCCGCCGGGCGCTCGCCCTAGGGCACGGACTTGGACGCCGGCGC
>RHMC01000017.1 GCA_003719395.1 Streptomyces altiplanensis | reverse complement strand
CCACACCCGCCCCCGGAGGAGACACCCGTGATGTGCGAGCAGACCCCAGGCCCAGACCGCTCGCACACCCCGGGCCCCCTCTCCGCGCTCGCACGGTGGGCCGTACGCCGGGACCGCGTCCTGCTGGCCGCTGCCGCACTGTTCACCCTCCTCGCCGGTTGCCTCTCCCTCGGTGTCACCGCGCACCTCAGCGCCGGCAGCTGGCTCGTCGAGCACACCCATCGGACCGCGCACGCACCATGCTCGACCGATCTCCCCACGGCGGCATGCCACCCCTGCTGCTCCTCGCCCGCACCACCGGGTCCGTCGACGACCCCTCCGCCCGCACCGCCGGTATCCAACTGGTGAAGGACCTGCGCCACCAACCGGGCATCACCGCCGTCGACGCCTACTGGACGGGACCCGTCGGCCCCCACACCAACGGCTCCCCGCACGCCCCACCCGACCCCCTGCTGCGTTCCTCCGACGGCCGAACGGCCGCCATCGCCCTGTGGCTCGACTCGGATCAGAGGACCCGGCATCAGGCCACCGAGCACGTCCTCACCCAGGTAACCGGCCGCCATGGCCCCCTGGAGACACGAGCCGCCGGCCAGGCCCCCGTCACCCGCGCACTCCAGGCCCACAGCGAGCAGGATCTGCTGCGCATGGAACTACTGGCCCTGCCCGCCACCCTGGTCCTGCTCATCCTGGTGTTCGGGAGCATCCCAGCAGCCCTCCTGCCGCTGGCCGTCGGCACCGTCGCGATCACCGGCACCACCGTGATCCTGCGCACCATCGCTGCCTTCGCCCCCGTCTCCACCTTCGCCCTCAACCTCACCACGGCCGTCGGCCTAGCCCTGGCCGTCGACTACAGCCTGTTCATCCTCGCCCGCTACCGCGAGGAAGCCGCGACCGGTCTCTCCCACCACCAGGCACTGATCCGCGCCACCCGCACAGCCGGACGCACCGTGACCGTCTCCGCAGGCGTCGTCGCCGCCTCACTCCTGGGACTGCTCGCACTGCCTCTTCCCCTCATGCGCTCGCTGGCCCTCGCCGGCATCAGCGTCGTTCTGCTGGCCGCGGCTGCATCCCTCCTGATCGTCCCTGCGGCCCTCTCCTGCTTCGGCGAACGCATGGCCCGCCGCGACATCCTCGCCCGCCGGCGCCGCGCCGCCCGCTCCAAGGCCCGGTGGCACAATCTGGCCCTCGTCGTCATGCATCGCCCCCTCACCGTTCTCGCCCTCACCAGCGCACTGCTGCTCCTGCTGGCCCTGCCCTTCCGCGACCTCACCTTCGGCCTCAGTGACGAACGAGCCCTTCCTGCCAAGACGCCAGTGGTCAAGACCATGCAGGATCTGCGCACCGATTTCCCCCAGATGGGCACCGAGATCGACATCGTTCTGCCCCACTGGAACCCCGCCGGCGCAGAGGGTGCCGCCCGACTCGACGCCTACGCCCGCAGGCTCTCCGGTCTCCCCGGAGTCCAGGGACTGCGCACCGTGACCGGAACCTACCTGGACGGCGCACCCACCGGCCCGCTCTGCAATCCCTCCACTCCAGCAGCCCCCAGCAGCCCGTGCGCAGGACTGAAGCGCTTCACTCTGGAAACCGGCACCTGGCTGGCCATCAGCGCCACCCCCCGCCCCTACAGCGCCGAAGGCCTCGGTCTGCTCCACAGCGTCCGCGCCCAGCCCGCCCCCGCACCCATCATCACCGGCGGGGCCACAGCGGAGTTCCTCGACACCCGCACCGTCGTCCTCCAGCGGCTGCCCGGGGCCCTCGCCATCGTGGCCGCACTGACCCTGGCCCTGCTGTTCGCCTTCACCCGCAGCCTGTTCCTGCCCCTCAAGGCCCTGATGATCAACCTGCTCAGCCTCACCGCCACCTTCGGTGCGATGGTCTTCGTCTTCCAGCAAGGACACCTGCGCTGGCTGGTCGGCGACTTCACCGTCACCGGCACCACCGACCTCATGCTGCCGTTCGTCGCGTTCTTCCTCGCCTTCGGCCTGTCGATGGACTACGAGATCCTCCTCCTCGCCCGCATCAGCGAAGCCCATATCCGCACCCGAGACACCACCCGCGCCACAGCCGAGGGCCTCCAGGCCGCTGCGCCCCTGTTCACCGCATCCGCCGCCGTCGTCCTCGTCGTCCTCTCGGCCCTGGCAGTGACCGAGGTGACCAACATGAAGATCCTCGCCGTCACCGTCGCCCTGTCCGTCCTCCTTGATGCCGCTGTGATCCGCCCCCTGCTCGTCCCAGCCGTCATGCAGCTGGCAGGAACAGCCAACTGGTGGCTCCCAGCACCCTGGCAACGTCGCCTACGACCCCATCCGCACCCAGCGCCGCCCCGGCACCCCACCACCGCGGCAGCTTCCACCGACACTCCCGTGTCCCCCTGACGCTCAGCGAGAAGCCGCAGGTCGCACCAGTATCGGCGTACGGACTTTCCTGGCTCCGGTTACGAGAGTCTTGCCAGAGCCACGTTCACGTGTACGCCGACAGCCAGGAGCGACCCGGATACGAGGGAGCCCGGGCCCTCTTCGAAACGGCTGCACGAGAAGGCGCCTCCCCGCGACAAGACCTCCGACGTTGCCGAGCCGACCTTGCGCTCAAAGGCCCCGCCGGTGCAAAGCGGCGCCCCACAGCCCCGGGAGTGCCGCTGCCTGCGGCAACGCTCCGTCATAGAGCACCCCGCACCGCACCACGCCGGCAGCCCGCGTGAAGAACACGGAGAACAAGCGGTCATCGCACAGATCGCCGAACATCGATGCGGCGTACAGCGGCACCCCCATGCAGGTCATCGGTGTCGGCAGGGCCACGCTGCTCACGACGATCGGGGTCGACCTTCTGGCGGTGAACGTATTACTGGCGTGTTCACCCAACCAGGACGGAAGGACGCGGATGGCCAGGCGGAAGACATCACGCGCCCGGGCGGCGCGCACCGCGTCGGTCTGGCGGTGCACGCGCCGGACGGCTTCGTCGAGATCGGACACGGAGCAGGGAAGGGTCACGCGGTGGCCGGCCACATGGTTGCCTGGCGCATGACGTTCGTGTTCCTGGCGCACAGACATGGGCATCAGGGCGTACATGTCCGGGCAGGGCTCCTTCCGCGCGAGATGGGTGCGGTGCCAGCCTTTCAGTGCTTGTGCAAGGGCGGCCAGACACACGTCGTTGACAGTGACCCCCCGCGATACGGCCGCCTCACGCACGCGCGCTTCGGGCACGTCCTGGGAGAGCCACAGGACATGGCGCGACGGTGGTTCCTGCAGCTCGGCCCAGCGCCTCTCCGGGCGCACGGCTCGCCAGAAACCGCGTCCCGCCAGCAAAGCCCCGCGAGGGCCGGGCACAGCAGGCCGATGCGGATACGGTCCCAGTGCAGCCTGGTCTCCCAGCAGGGCAAGCACGGCGTGAGCTGCGCCGACCCCGTCCTGAATGCCGTGATGGACGCGATAGCAGATCCGAAAGCGCGCGCCGAGCGGAATCCTCCAGCAGCCACATGTCCCAGGGAGGGTGCGGATCACTGGGCAGCGGCCGACGCAACAGAGCGCCGGTGGCCGCGTCGAGACCCGCCGGGAGCAGCACCCCCTCTCGGAAGTGCACAGCCCTGTCCAGAGAACCGGAGACCGGACGCCACCACTGCTGGCGCTCACCCGGTGCAGGAGCCAGGAGGTTCAACGCGGGCAGCCCCGCGGCGCGATCGAGCACCCGCGCGGCCAATTTCTCACGATCAGGAGCGGGGCCGCCGAAGTCCATGATGAAACCGGCTGAGGTGCCTTGCCTGACGAACAACCGGTCCATCGGTCCGCTGGAGTGCCTCGGGCGGGTGATCACGAGACCCCCGGCATGACGCTGCGGACAACACCGGCCGACCTGTACGGGACGGGCCCGGTCCGGTCCCGACGCGTGCTGCTCCCCGGCACGCTGTCCGGTGCCCTTAACGAGGCGAAACGCATGGTGCCCCGCGTTCCAGAGCCAGACGGAGACCAAGTCACCCACCTGGCTCTCCTTCGGTTCTGAGCGATGCCGAAGCCGGCACCCTCAGGTTTCTGGAGCGCGCACAAGTCCTGCGCGGCAGTGTTCTTGGTGTGGGCGAAGACGTCGCGCCCGCAGCTCCCTCGCTCGGTGAGGCAGAAATCCCTTCCCGCATGGGACCTTGGCACGATGCCGGACATCATTGGCTGCTCCTTTTCGGGTGTACCCACGTTGCCTGAGAGCAAGCTCATGAGCGAGGCTTCCCCGGTTGATGCCACGGGTGTCCCGTCGACGCTGCGGCACGACAGCTTCCAGTGCCGCTGCATCACCACGAGACTGCTGCCCCCGCGTGCAGCACGAGGCCTCGGACCATGACGACCCGAGGCCTCGCTCTGTGCTCTTGCTTTCCTCTGGTTCAACGACCGGCTGCAGCAGACGTCACTTCGAGCCGGCCCGCATCTCCTGATGCCGAACCTGATCAACGACGACTGCCGGAGTGTACGGCTTTTCCTTCTGCCACAACGGGGAGCTAATGCGACGGGCGGCCTTCCGGAACAGCCGTCGAGGCAGGGAAGGACAGTGCTCATGGAAGACGAATAACTCGGCGCGCCTTCCGCCGACAGCACCAGCCTCCGGGGCACGGTCCTGGGGTCTCCCTTCAGTGTCCCTGCCCTGTCCGGGACCTCAACGGGGGCGACAGCAGAGCCAGGGACAGCCAACTGCTGGAACGTGTCGGCGCTGAACTCGGCACGCCCCGACTTGGTGTTCGACAGGGCCCCCAGCCTCACCGCGCTTCCGCCCTCCAGCCGCCTCCGAGTCCTGATGACCTTCACAGAAGCCCGTACGCGCCTTGTACTGCGCCAAGGTCCCAACACACTCCGCTCGAATGCCGCCACGGACGCCGTGGACGATTTCACAGGGTCCAACGGCATGATGCCGAGCTGTCCCAGGCGCTCGCGATGCCCGCCCATGGGGCGGGCGGCTCCACCGGTGACCACCCGTGGAAGCGCAGCGCGCCGCCGACATCGACCAGCACCGCTGCCGGGCGGACGCTCCCTGCAGTGCAGGTCACATCGGCTGCTGTAGTTGAGGTGGGGGTTCGGGTCAGTCGGAGCAGCAGTCGCCGTCTTTCCCGCCCGCGGTGCCGACGCGGCAGAAACACGACGCCCGGACGGGGACGTCCGCGAGTGCGGTGGCCACGGTGAGCTGCTGGGCCACGATGCGAGCTTCACCCGTCTTGCCGAGCTTCATGAGGCACTCGTGGAAGCCGTGCAGAGCCCAGACGTTCCCCGGATGCTGCAAAGGCCTGGGCAGGGTGTCGTCGAGCCCGAGGTCGGCCCGGTAGACGGCCTCGGCCTCTTCGGTACGGCCCTGCTCCAGCAGGAGGGCCCCATACGCGTGGCGGGTCGGCTGCATCCAGCCCCACGGTTCGTCGTAGGGGAGGCCGTCGTCGAGGTCGATGGAACGCTCCAGGGAGGCGAACGCCAGGTCGTACTCGCCCCTGCGGTACTCGAGCTCGCCGTCGAGCATGGCGGAGGCGATCGCCAGGATGTCCTGGCAGGTGTTGTTGAACAGCATGCGCGTCTCGGGGACACGGCCGACCGCGCGGCAGAACAGGTCTCGTTCAGCCTCGGCCTCGGCGATCGCCCCGGTGGCCGAGTACGCCACTCCGCGCGCGTAATGCCGCATCGCCGTGGAGACGCAGTACAGCTTCGGATCGGAGGGCATCGGCAGCGCGAGGATGTCCTGCCACCGGCCGAACCGGATCAGCACATGGACCCGCATGGCGAGGAACCCCTCCAGCCAGTCGGCCATGGGCGGGCTCTCGACCCGCAGCAGTTCCTCGGGGATGGACGCCTCGAGCTGCGCGGCCGTCTCCAAGGCCGTCCGGGACTGGCCGAGGAACATCGCGCCGTAGATCTTGAAGTGGTAGTTGTGCGAGCGGTACAGCGTGTAGAAGTTCATCGCCCCGGCCCGGCGCAGGTACTTCTCGTCGGCCTTGATCGCATCGCTGTTGCCCGACACGACTCGTCGGTAGTCCCCGCACAGCACGTCGAGGTGTGAGGGCATATGGCGCAGGTGCCCTGCGTCCGGTACCAGCCCCGGCAGCCGGTCGGCGACCGTGAGGGCCTGCTCCGGCGTCGGGGACATCTCCAGTAGGTGGATGTACAGGTGCAGGATGCCCGGGTGGTCGGCGCCGGTATCGCTCAGCAGCGCGCGGTCGAGGACGGCCTTCGCCTCCAGCGTGCGCGCACCGGCGGCGGGTTCGCCCGTGCGCAGATCCCACAGCTCCCACGGGGTGAGGTTCATCAGCGCGTCCGCGTAGAGCGTGGCGACGTCCGGGTCGTCGGGCGCGAGTTCGTACACGGCACGCATGGCATCGGCGTAGGGCTCGTTCCAGATCGAGCAGTCCTTCGCGGCGCGCGCGGAGGGATAGCGTGCGCGCAGCGCCTCGATGAGGCCCGCTCGGTCGACGTGGCCCCGTCGCGCAGCGCATGGGCCCGTTCGACGGCGGCGTGGGTGCGTTCCACTGTGCGCCGCAGGTCGGCTTCGTCGAAGAACTCCCAGGGCTTGTTGTAGTTGGGGCCCAGGGCGTACGCGATGCCCCAGTGCGCCATGGCGCAGCCGGGATCCGCGGTCACCGCCGATTCGAAGCAGGCGACCGCCTCCTCGTGGTGAAACGCGTAGCTCCAGACCAGACCGCGGTCGAACCAGCGCTGTGCATCGGGCGAACGGGTCGATACGGGCCGGGTCAGGGTTCCGAGATTGTAGTAGTCCATGAGGATCTCCTGCGGAGGGATGCCGCTCGACGGCGGTCCCTTCCAGCGTAGAGCCCGGCTCAGGCCCGCCCGTGTGGTTTCTGGGCGCGGCGGGACAGGGAGTCGATGACCACGGTGAGCAGCAGTATCCCGCCGGTGATCATGAACTGCACGGCTGTCCGGATACCCCGGAGGGCCATTGTCCGCCCAGCTCAATGGCCTGCTCAGGCAACTTCTGCGGCAGAGAGAAGGACGGGACGCCGAGCCCTCGGCCTGCGTGATCGACGCGCAGAGCGTCAAGACCTCCACCAGCGTCCCCGCCTCCAGTCAGGGCACCGACGCCGGGAAGAAGATCGTCGGACGTAAGCGGAGCATCGTCACCGACACGACCGGTCTCCTGCTCGCGGTGCTGGTCACCACGGCGAGCGTGCAGGTCTCCGGCGCCGGCACCCAGCTCCTGGACCAGATCGCCGCCGGTCACCCCGCCATCCGCAAGGTCTGGGTGGACGGCGGCTACCGCCGGCACTTCGTCGAGCATGCCGCGACCCTCGGCATCGGCCTGGAGGTCACCGCCCGCACCACCGGGACCAGAGGATTCACCCCGATCCCGAAAGCGGTGGGCGGTCGAGCGGACCTACGGCTGGTTGATGCTCCACCGCCGCCTGACCCGCGACTGCGAAACCCTCCCCAAACGCTCCGAAGCCATGATCCACCTCGCCATGACCGATCTCATGGCCCGCTGCCTCACCGGCGAGAGCACCCTCTCTTGGCGCGACCCGAAAACCATCACCAAACAGCCTGTTCCGGGATCAAACACTGGGAGAAAACGACCTCTCAGGACTCAGCATCCGGCCATTTGTGAGAATCACGGTGTGCGACGAGCGTCGTCGTGGTGCTGTTGGTTCAGAACTCACGTCCCCGTCGGCCCGCTTTGCGGCTGTCGTGGATCAGGTGTTGCGCTTGATGGTCTTCCGGATCCACTCCGCGTAGGCGGGCACGTTGCTGTAGAGGCCCGGCCCGTCCGAGCACGCGACCCCGGGGACGCCGGGACCCGAAGTGGCTCCGATGAGCTCCCACCGCCCGTGCCTGCCCTTCTGGATCTGCGGTCCGCCGGAGTCCCCGAAGCACGCCATGGCCTTGGGCACGCGGCTGATCGTGCACAACCGGGTCCGGCCCGCGTAGCCGGGGGCGCACTCGGCAACGGCTCCCCTGCGTGTGTCGAGCTCCTGCATCCGCTCCGCGAACTTCAGACCGGTGTCGACGGTGGTGCCGAATCCAAGGATCCGGGTCGGGGTGTCCGGCCGTCCGGCCCGCTCCGCGATACGGATGGGCTTCTCGGCGACCGGTCGGTCGAGGCGGACGAGCGCGATGTCGTCCTTGTTGGCGGCCTTCCCCTCGCCGTTCACATAGCCGGAATGGACGACGGTCCGCTCGATGGCGCGGACGGTTCCCCCGGACTTCCGGTGCTCGCTCCCGATCCGGACGATGCCGTCCAGCTCAAGGCCATCGCCCCGCACGCAGTGGGCCGCCGTCAGCACCCACTGCGGATCGATCAGCGTTGCGCCGCAGGTACCGTCGTACAGCCCGTGCTTCGGGGCCGACTCCGGGATCGTCGCCATGAACGCGTAGCGCTCAGTGGAATCAGTCCCGTTGACGATCGCTCCGGCGCTGCCGGTCATCAGGGTGGCGCATGCCGCGACGGCGAGAGCGCCTACGGCAGTGGTGCTGGCCGCGCGGCGGCGCACCGGCTTCGAGCTGAACACAGAGAGTTCCTTACTTCGGAATCCGAACGTGTTCAGCCTGCTTGTTCAAGATCCCCCGGGCCATACGGGCAGCGGGCCCGAGCACGGTCCGGATAGCGGGCCCGAGCACGGTAGGGGTAGCCCCATCCCTGCGTCGGCCCATCTCACCGGGTTTCGCTGAATGGCCCGAAGGCCCGTTGCCCGGAGGCCCCGGCCGGTTCACCCTCAGGGGTACGCGGGCCGGGCACCGCGGCTGTCCGGGCGGCCACGTCCAGGTCGAGGCGTCTGTTCATGTCCAGCTCGAACCGGCCGTAGGGGTCCACGTGGGTCCAGAATGGTGGGGACAGCGCCCGCCGGTCCGTGTCGGTGAGAGTGTCAGCCCACTTCGGATCGGTGAGGACCTGCTGCATCAGCAGCGTGTTGACGTGTACGAGAGGGGGCTGGAGCAAGTGCAGGGCGAGCATGAACACCTCCTGTGACTCCTTGTCCGCACCGGCCAGGTCGCCGTCCTTGCCGTAGAAGAGGTCCTTGGTCGCGGAGTTCCAGTTCTCCACGACCTGCAATCCCTCGTGGATCTCCTTCCACAGCTTGATGTCGGCGAGATAGCAGCAGACGAACGCCGTGCGCACGGCCCGTCCCAGTTCCTCGATCGCCTGGTAAGTGCGGTGTTTCGGCCCGCCGCGGGTGAAGCGGCTCAGGACCTGCTCGGCCTCGGCGGTACCCAGGCGGAGCGCGGTGGTGTACTGCACGATCTGGTCGTGCTGCTGGCGGATCAGGTCCCAGCTGATCGACTTCGTGGACAGCACCGGCACGAGGTGGGATCAGGTCTCGTCCTCACCGGCCGCCGGCCGGTACAGCTGCGGCCGTCCGTCCAACGACACATCGGCCACCGTCCGCAGGTGACAGCCGTGTGCGCGCCCGGACAACGCCCCGCAGCCCGGACACGGCACCGAGCCCTCCGGTGTCCGGGCCCGCACCAGAATCCGCTCGCCCTCGTCGGTCATGTTCTCGATGGCCAGTGGGGACAGCCTCGAAAACACCATATCTGCGAGCTCGTTGGTGTTCCGCACGTCACGTCAACGACGAAACAGCACTCTCCTGCACCACCGAATATGAGCCAGGGCCGAACGTTTTACGGTCTCGGTACCGGCCTGTTCACCGCGGCTGCCGCATCGTCCTCAGAAGGCGGGTTTCGCGAGCCACCACTTGCTATCGAGAGCGGTTTGGCTCGCGGGGGCTATCTTCGGGTCTTCCACCTTCGGATCTTCCATGGTGTTGACGAGGAACGACTCGTTGTTCGGGATGGCGTGGACCTCGTTCACCAAGTAACCCGGGAAGGTGTGGTTCCAGAGGGTGCGGCGGTGCTTCACGTCCCAGACCACCAATCCCGCCGCAGCGGCCACGGCGCGCTGTCCGTCACCGAGGACTGCGGAACTGGGGATGACTCCACCGTCGGTGATGGTTTTCTCGGCGACCGCCTGGCCGGTCGTGAGGTCGAGGACGACGGCGTGGCCCTCTGCGGTGGCTATGCTGGCGAGGTTGCCGTGCTCGTTGAGCGAAATTCTGTAGATGTTGCACCCGCAGCCGATAGTCCCGCCGATGCGCTTGCCACTTTTTGCGTCCCAGGTGTCAACACCTTGTTCGGAGGCGGCGCGTACCATCCCGTTCTCGGTGAAGGCCCAGTCCGCGTAGCCCGTTAAGTGCCCGTCGTTCGAGGGCGGCGGTCTGCGCAGGACCTTGGTCTTCCCGGTGACCACGTTCAGCATGGTGAGGTCGAAGGAGCCGTTGACGAAGAGACGACCGTCTGACGACAGGGCGCCCTTCCCGTGACTGCCGTCCACGACAAAGTCGGTGACACCGCCGTCCGAGTGGCTGTCGTCCACGACAAGTTCGGTGGCAGCACCGCCCGAGGGATCCATCACCCGAAGTGTGTCTTCTCCGTCCACCTCGTTTGCGCGGTCCAGGACGGCGATGCTTTCGCCGTCCGTCGAGACCTCGATGTTGTTCACCTGGCCGGGAAGGGTGGTGATCAATTCGAGCGCCACCTTGTGGCCTTTGGAGAAGTCGATGGAATAGACGTTTCCAAATCCGGTGCCCGCAAGGACTCGGTCTTCGTCAAGTGCGGCTGTCGTGGTGATGCCCCCCACGCCGTCAGGAATTTCACCTCGGTAAGGGTGTAGCCGACACGTTCCGGAGTTCTCGCAGCCCGCCCGTCGTCGGCCGTGTCGGGGGCCGGTGGACCGTCCGACTGCCAGTGGGACACTCCCACGCCGATACAGGCTGCGGCAACGCAGGCGATGACCAGTACAAGAACACGCAATCGCATCCCCATACTCCTCACGGCCCGTCCTCCCCGGCCTGACCTGGTGGGACGAGGGGGTCACCGACCGCACGCTGCCGACCGGACTCGGCATGTACCCACTTGCTCTTCCAGTCCCAGTCCCAGTCCCAGTCCCAGTCCCAGTCCCAGCCCGGTGCCCGAGCTCCGGGGGCTGTCTGGAAGTTCTCCCCGTCGTCATTGACCCGCATGTGCACCTGCTCTTTCCCCGATATGAGGTCGAGTTCCAGGTACCAGTTGTAAACTGCCTTCTTGGCCGTCGCCGAGATCAGGAATGTCTCGATTTCGCCGGGCTCGACTGTGAAGCCGAACGGCGAGCGCGTCCTTGGAGTCGTACTCGGCACGGGGGCGTGGGCTGTCCAAGTCAAGGGTGATGAAGCGGAGATTCGCCGAGCCGGCCGAGGGGCAACCGACGCCGACGTGAGGTGCCGGTTTCTCCCGGGAAACGACGACCACCCGAAGATTGGTGATCTGCACCTGACGCTGTGCATTGCCCTGGGCTGTCACTTGCAGCCTGCTCTCGCCCGCGTCGGTCCCGCCGTTCTTCAGCAGCCAGTCGTGGAAGCCGGTGCACCCGTCTCCCGGTCCCGTCGTCGGCGTCGCGCCCTTGGGAAGGATGCCGTGCATGCTCGTGTCATCGAACGCGCCGACCCTTGCTGGGTTCGTCTCAACGGAGACCGTGGCGAGCGGCGTGTCGTCCTGCGTCAGTTTCTCTGCCCCGTCAGTGAGACGCGTGACGCCCCACGAGACGACCCCCACCACCACCGTTGTGACGACCAGTCCGGGCAGCGACAGCCATAATTCCCGTCGTCGTCTCCTCTCCGCCTGTCCGGTGTCCCCGGGTTCAGGCGTCCGGTCGTGGTTTGCCATACGTGCCCCCTCACCATGGTTCCCTTTCCGCGCAGTGTCCCACCGCGTCGGCGTTAACCACAGCTGTCTGTGGTCGTGTCCCGCGTCGTGGTGTAGGGGATCAAGCGTTACGCGTTCCGGTACGAGGCCCCTGACGATCTCCGCAGAGGCGGCAGTCCACGAGGCGCCCTGCTGAGGCGAGTTGAACACCCGGTCCGGCGGCGCCACCTTCCCCGACCTGCGGATTCCGGCACCTTGATCGGCTACACCATCCGGCGGGACGCCATCCTGTCTGTCACTCGTACGACGTGTGGTCTGGCCCCTAGTTCGGTGGGCCCAGACGAACCCCAGGCCGTTCCGGTACCGTTCTGGGCGCATCATCCGCGAGTTCGGCTACAAACCGCCTTCAAAAAACTCGAACCCACGGCTTTTGCCCTTCTCCGCGACAAGATCGAGGACCCCGTGCCAGCCCTCCACCGAGGCATTCGGGACACGCACGTCCGGTAACGACCCCATGAAGGCCGGGTCGAAGAAGCACTTCACGTCATCCCGCAGCAGGCCGATCACCCTGCCATGCTGCCCGGCTCGCCTACCCGACGCGCCCCCGTTTCCCTGATCCATGGTGTAAGCAACTCGCCGCGGACTCCGCAAGGGTGTGGAGAGCGGCTTGCGAAGGCAGCGGACGCCTTGGCCCTCTCCAGTCCCCGAGGTTCACCCCCAGACCGGCGCCGCTGCCCACCGATTGACCGGTGGTCGTGAGAAGGCGCCGGGCAAGGTCTGACCCGGCCCATGGCCCGTGAGGCCCCCTGATGGAGCGACAGCCCGGCGTCTACGCACCACCACGAACCCACGCGTGTCCGTGAGCCTCGCGTGGTGACGCGGGCGCCGGGCTGATGCCCGGTTTCCCCCGGCCATTCCAGGCCTCTGTCAAGAGCGGCACGGCCCGATGCCTCCGTG
This sequence comes from Streptomyces altiplanensis, assembly GCA_003719395.1. GTDB lineage: Bacteria > Actinomycetota > Actinomycetes > Streptomycetales > Streptomycetaceae > Streptomyces > Streptomyces altiplanensis. The sequence goes on along the minus strand of RHMC01000017.1, from coordinate 57,040 downwards.
ACCACCGTGAAACTCACGGCGGCCGGCCGGCCAGACGTTGACGTCACGGCGCGAGCCCGTGAGCTCTGCAGACAGATCGAGGACCCCGAAGTGCGCTGGTGTCGCGAACGGCTACTGAGATGGCGGATCAACGAGTCCTGGGATTAGAGCGCCGCGTGACCCTCATGTGCCCGTGACCTGCACAAACGAGCGGACGTGGGAGGACAGCTTGACCGTGTTCTGCGGCATCGGCTGGGCGGAACGCCACCACGACGTCGCCGTCATCGACGACACCAGCACTCTGCTCGTCGAAGCTCGCATCACCGACGACGTGGCCCGCTACAACAAGCTGCTGGACCTCCTGGCCGAACACGGCGACAGCCCCGTCACCCCGATACCGGTGGCCATCGAAACCAGCCATGGCCCCCTCGCGGCCGCCCTGCGCAGGGACAGCCGCAAAGTCTTCGCGATCAACCCGCGCGCCGCCGCCCGCTACCGCGACCGCCACGGCGTCTCCCGCAAGAAGTCCGGCCCCGGCGACGCCCTGGTCCCGGCGAACATCTTGCGCACCGACATGCACGCCCACCTCCCGCTGGGTCCGCGGCGATGCGCCGGGTCGCCTCGATACCGTCCATGAACGGCATCTGAATGTCGATGAACGCACGGAACCCGCTGCGGATAAGTGGTTGGTCGTCGACCGGCAGGACGCGGATCATGAGGCTCGCTCCACGGGGAGTTCGACCTGGACGGTGAAGCCGCCCTCACCGCGCGGTGCCGTCCGGAGCCGGCCTCCGAGTGCGGTGACGCGTTCGCGCATCCCGAACAGTCCGATGCCAGGCACCGGGGCGGTGTCCGGTGTGACCTTGCCGTCGTCATCGACCTGCAGGGCCACAGCGTCCGGGCGGTAGTTGATGCGGACCGATGCCGTAGTGGCATCCGCGTGCTGGGCGATGTTGGTGAGGGAGTCCTTTTGCTCCGCAAGCCAACGCGTCGCTCACACATATGCTGTTCTTCTGCAGGCCCTTACGACGTGGTGTGCGATGGGGGCTGTTGCTGCGTGGCGGAGGATGGTGCTCATGGGCGCTCTTTTCGACCGCCCCGAGCCCCGTTGCGTCTCGCCAGGCGAGTACCCCATGTGGGACCGGGCTCTCGCCCTCCTCGACCGGGACCTGTGGCGGTTACCCTTCCCGAGCAGGAACCCCTGCAACTGCCGGCCCTTCCGCCCTACGATGCGGACGAGCCGGAGAGCGCCCACGTCGCTCTGGCCAACGGTGAGTGGCACGGCAATCGCCTGTATCCGGACTCGGCGGACGACCCTGTCTCTGCGCTGGGCGATCGTCGCCGATGCAGCGCAGGAGACCGCCACCGAGCGTCTGTGGCAGGCGTGGCCCCTGTGCGCCGAGCATGGCCTGGGCATGCATCCGCGGGATGCGGACGGGCAGCTGTCCTGGTGGTGCGCGGGAGAGCGGTTGCGTCGCGGCCCGGCCCATATCCGCGCGGCCGTGGGTGCGCTCGACGCTTTCGTCCGCCCACGTCGCCCCAATCGCAAGAGACAGCGGGGGAGTTGATGTTCCACTGCGCCACGGTTGTTGAACGTGACGTGACGTGACGTGAAGAGGTCTGTGCGGATCGGGTGTTGTCGTGACGCGATACCTTGGCCGCACGGCCTTGTCCCATCGTGTCTTGACCGGGATTTCACACCGGGTGCGGACCGGGGTGCAGGGGCGTGACCTGCCGGAACGGTTCGGGCCGTGGAAGGCGTGCTATGAACGTCACCGGCTGTGGCCGGCCGACGGGACGTGGGAGCGTCTGCTGCAGCAGGCCCAGGCCGCTGATGCGGCGGGTGAGATCGACTGGGACATCTCGGTGGACTTCCACCATCGTGCGTGCACAACATCAGCATGCCGCAGGCGCCCGTACCGGTTCTTCTGACCTGCTCCGGCGAGCCGAGAGGTCGCCGGTGTCCGCGATTTCCGGCCGAACCAACCGGGTGACAAGTCCTGTTCCGCGAGGCAGACTTGAATTCGTCCGGCGACGGGGGAATCAATGTTTCGGGCACTGCGAATAGCGATACCCGTTCTTCTCGCGGTCTTGCGCTTTGGTATGCCTCATACCTCACCACGATCGTGGTGTGGGAGTTGCGGAAGATCCTTTCCTGGTTGCTCGTGCCGTTGCTGGCCGCGGCGTTCGCAGCCCTGCCATGGCTGGTGGCGAGGCGGGCCGGACGCGGCGAGCGCGGCTCGGGTTCTGGCACCGCGGCAGCGGCGTTCGGCTGTCTGGGGGCCGTAATCGGGTTGGGCGTGATGGTTTGCTGGTGGGTGTACAGCGCCTACCTGCAGGACCGCGCGTACATGGAGGGTTCCAGGATCGTGACCGGGCCGGTGCCCGAAGTGGCAGCCCGAGCCCCTTATCTGGTCGGTGCGGCGCAGGCCGCTCCGCACCTGGGCGATGTCACCGGCGAGATCTTCGACATCACCTACCTGCCGACTCCGACAAGTTCGCCACGCTGGTTGAGCGGCGTGGATGGCTGGCCGGGTACGAGGTCGGTCTCGTGCAGGACATCCCGCTCGGCGGCGACGGTCGAAGCCAGCAGCGCTGCCAGTTCGACGTAGATGCGGCCGACGCGAGAGTGGGTGGTTGGTTCACTCACAACCTCGGTCGGAAGATCTCGGCCGAAAAGCGCGGCGTGCGGTTCGACGCCGAGGACGTTTACGTGACTTGCTCGGACGGGACCCCCATCGTGGTCGTGCCCCTCAAGCGCCAGACCGGGATCCTGGTGGTGACCGAAAGGCCCGCAGGGCTCGCGCTCTACAACGGGCGAACAGGGAAACTCACAATATCCGCCGACACCAGCGCAGTACCAGGCCCGTCCTACCCGATGAGCATCGCAGCCCGGCAGCGGGAAGCGACGGCTGCGGTCGGCAGCTTCGCCGACTGGTGGTTCGAACGCAGCGGTTGGGACGCCTCCGAAGACGGTGCGAACGAGGGCAACGAATCGGAGTTCGCCCTGCAGTACCGCGACGGGAGCGGACGCGGGGCCTACGTCACCCCCCTTACCCCGCAAGGAGAGGCCAGCTCGGTCGTCGCCGTGTCAATGGTGCCGACCCGGCATCGGGGCGACGGGCTCGCCCCGATGCCCATCCACCGGCTCAAGCCGACCTGGCCCTCACCGGAGGCGATCGTCGCGCTGATCAAGGCCGAGTACCGGGATGTCTGCTGTTACAACGACGACATGGTGTTCGAGGTCGTCCCCACCGGGGGAAGCACCTGGACGGCCACCATCGGCAGCAAACAGAACATCCGCTACCGGGTGGAAGGCAGAGGCCAGGTGGCCGGCCGAGAGGCGACCTGCCTCAAAGCAGCTGACGGAGGACTCATCCGGTGCGCTCACACCGCGCCCGGATCGCCGGAAGAGAAGGAACTCAAACGCCGGGAACAGCAGAAACAGAAGGACGAGAAACCGAAGCCTCCCCAGAATACCGGTGACCTTTCCGACTACAGCACCGAAGAGCTCGCCGAACTGCACCGCCGCGTGTCGGAGGAAGTCGGCCGCCGCCTGAAAGACGGGTAGACGCGCAGGACAAGGACACCGCCACCGATTCGCTCCCGCCAAGGGGCCTCGGCGCCGCGAACCCGGAAACCTCCACGTCGACATGCGATACCAATGCGCTCACCTGCGGCGATCCTTGTGCAAGCGAGGAATTCCGCAGCACATGGCGCGCAAGTGTGCCGCCGTCGGCTGCGTGGACTCCGGGACTGCCCACAGGTGATTCGTGACCCATAGGCCGCATGAGCGATCACGCACAGCAGCAGCAGCCGACTTCGCGCCGCGGCAAGGTCCTGGTGGCCCTCACGCGGGCGAAGGGTACGCCAAGGCCTTGGCGAAGCGCTTGGGCGTCTCGTACCGGATGGTGGAGCGCTATCGCGCCGGGCAGCTGACGAAGCCGCAGAAGCGGCTCCGGGCCATCTTGGTAGAGGAGACCGAACCCGAGTGGAAACCACAGGTAAGAACCCATACGAGGCGGTGTGCGGCCGCTTCCGCAGGGCTGATCATCTCTTGCCGGACCCACTTCGATTCGGCCCGGGGGGCACGTCGGCCGCGGGCCGGGTACGGGACCTCACCGTCGCCGTCGCGCCCTCCACACGGCCGCCACCCTGGCGGTGCAGGAGACCGGAGCGACGGACGGTGATCTGCATCAGCTGGTCGCAGAGGTCACCTTGGACGTTTATTTCCGTCAAGGCGACGGCGGTCAGTGAGTCTCCAGGTGGAATTCACGACCGCTATCAACTTGTCTGTTGAGCCGATGCACGGTAGGTGTCACATAGGCAGGCTTGTTGTCACCGGTGCGCCGTGGGCCGGAGGTCACCGGTTGAGCAGCGATTCCGCGATCGTGACGGAGGACGGAGCGAGCCGGGTCTCGCCGTCGTCGATCTCCCAGAGTGAGTTCTGCAGCAGCCGTCCCAAAGTCCAGCCGGTCGCGCGTGCGCGGTCCAGGCCGAGGACATCGGTGAGCAGGTCGAAGCGGCGCTGCACGATGCGCAGGGTGTCGCCTTCCGCGACGACGTCGTCCACCTGCTGTCCAGGGCGGGCCACAGGTCGAATCCCGGGTCGCCGGCGAGTGGCTCGGGATCGATGGCGATCCACGGCTCGCGCTGTGCGGCTAGAACGTTGCCGTAGTGCAGATCCCAGTGCAGCATCCGGTCTCCGGGCTCATCGGCCAGTTCGGCCACCGCCGATGCCCAGCTCCGTAGGAGTCGACGGTCGGCCGGGTCGGCCAGATCAGTGATCGCCTGTGGGACCTGCCCCAGCATCTCGGAGGCGATGTCGCCGAGGCTGCGCAGTCCCCGCGGCGCGGGGACTGCGACCAGTCGCGCGTGAAGCTCGGCGAGGGTGCTCATCGCCACGTCGTCGTCGTTGATCGAGGCCAGCGTGCGGGATCCGTCCAGTCGTTCCAGGAGCATGCTGCTGCTCACAGGGTCGTGATCGAGCAGCCGCACCATCCCCTTACCGTTCCAGGCACGGAGGCCAATCAGTGCGGCGGCGGTCTCCTGTACGGGCATCTGGAGTCTGAGAACCGCGCGCGTGCCGCCGTGGCGCAGCACCGGCAGCACCAGCGAGGCTTGCCCGGCGCCGACCGTGCCGTCCCGTTTCAGCTCCCAGCGGCCCAGCATTTCCGCAGCCAGAGCCGGCAGCGCGGCGATCCAGGCTCTCCCTTGTTCGCCGAAGCCGGTGGCGTACGACGCTGCCAGGTGTTGCGGGACCTCCTCCGCTTCCAACACGCTCAAATCGGGCCTCCTTCACCGGGAATGGAGTTCGGGCTGCAACCTATCCGAGGCCGGCGGACGGCCATGCCGTCGTCGGGGTTCACCAGCCATTTTGAGCCCAGCGTGTGTACCGGCCGTTCCTTTGAGGAATCGCCGCAGGAAATCGGGAGCTGATCTTTGCCACTGGTGGCACAAGCGCTGCTGAACGAGCATGTGTGACAAGCCGGGTGCCTCACTGGTGCCCACCAGGCTGCTTAGGCCGGTCCCACTCGTCAGCTCATCCGGCTCCGCCGGTGACAGCTGTCGTGCTTCGACTCATCTGTGGCTGCCGCGCCCGACGCACAGCGGCTGGATTTCCGATTTCTTTCCCGCGACGATTGAGAGGCTCGCGTGAGCACCTCTGTGCCTGATCCTGCCGCCGCCCCCGTAATCGACGGAGTACGCCTCGTCTACCACGTGACTGCCCTCCGGTCCGGCGTTGTCTCGGGTCGCGGCGCGTTCTCTGCAGGTCGGGTTGATCTGGCAGCGTAAGGGACGTTAGGCATGTAGCCGGTGTCGGCTGAGCAGGACAACTGTCATGGGCCGGCTTGGCGGACCCCCGTGCAGGCCAGGACGACGCTGGCACCCTCGGCGAGGGAGAGCATGAAGGACCGGGTTCTGTCGCGTGTGGAGACGCAGCCGATGCGCAGCGGCGCGGTGCCGTACTGGGTGAGGATGTCGACGGTGGTTGACAGGGCGATTGTCTCGGTGCCCCGTTTCCTTGCGCGACGGTGGCGAGCCGCGTAGATGCTGGCAAGTTGCCGGCCGGGACGTTGCCGTCCCGGATGATGAATTCGCCTCCGCCGAGAAGTGCTGCCTTCGCTGGTTCGCAGGCTGTGGTCTGTTCGTTGAGCGTCTCGGCCAGGTTCGCCCGGTGCATCTGCCCTCTTCCTGCCCTTGGCGTCGGAGCTGCACTCAGTCGTTGCAGTGGAGCCTCTGACGGGTCCAGAGAGTGAGGTCGCTGCTGGTGGCGACGGCCAGGGTGAGACCGGAGGGTGAGAATCCGGCGGTGCGAAGTTCTGAGTACTCCGAGTGGAAGACGTGCCACCACGCCTCTCCCGCTGGGCCTTTGTGGGCCCCGCCGTCTGCGGAGAGGATGACGCGGTCGCGGGGCCATTCCGGGCTGACGACGTCCAGGGTCCAGCCGTCGGGGGTGGTGCTGTGGAGGCCGCCGCCGAAGATACCGGCGATGCGGACCTGGGTGTCTTCGATCGGCCCGAGACCGGGGCAGGTGAGGTCTGGTCGGGCGTCGGGGGTGCTGGTGTCGGGGTCGGGATCCCGGTCGCGGGCGATCTTCTCGCCGGTGACCGCGTCGAAGAGCCCGTGGCCGTCGCTGGAGACGACCATGACGAGGTCGTGCCCGCTGTCGGGGTGGACGGCGAAGCCGATGCCGAGCAGGCCGCCGATGGGAGTTCTGCGGTCAAGTACCGGCTGCCATGGCTCCGGGGCCGGCATGACGGGGGCGGCGAGGTAGCGCTCGCGCAGCTTCTGCTGGTACTCCGTGATCAACTCGTCTCCTCGGTGCGATTCGCCTCGAGGGTCTCTCGCGCAGCGGCCCACGTCGACTCAAATTCGTGCCGGGTGATCTCGGCAGTGCCGCCCGCGTCTTGCCACCCGTGCAGACTGCCCTCCGCGAGGACTCCGTACTTCCGCTCGTAGGCGGCCATCGCCGCGAGATCGGTGTGGTCCCGGGCCTTGATGACCTCCGCCAGACAGGCCGCAGACACGGGGCAACGCTGAGGTCCTTGCAAGTCGACCTGCCGTAGCGCCCGTGCTTCGTCGTCGGGTTCGCAGAACGACCAGGTGTCACTCTGGTCGTCGCAGGCGCGAATCCAAGGGGTCACGTTCGCATGATCTCTCGGCGGGAAGGTGCAGGGGGCGCTCCGGTGTGACGGCCTGGCGTCGGCTGCGGGACTGGACCGAGGCCGGCGTGTGGCCGCGCCTGCACGTTGCCCTGTTGAGCGGGCTTCGCCGCGCCGGCCTGCTGGACCTCGACGACTGCTCCATGGACGGCCCGTACGTCCGGCCTCTCAAAGGGGGGATCATGTCGGCCCCTCACCTGCCGACCACGCCCGCCCCGGATCGAAGCACCACGCCTTTGGGCGCGAGGCCGCGTGACTGAACCTGTCACCCGAACTGGCAGCTGACGCTCCCGCAGGGCGGGGCTGTCCGTTGGGTGGCGGGTGAGACAGACTGGGTTGGCCTGGGCACGCGACCACCACTTGGAGCACGTCGGATGAGCAGCAACGTACTGACCATGTACGGCGGGCCGAGACGAGTCGACGGCCAGGGTCAGGCGAAGGTGACGGACATGATCAGCTTCTCCGACGGGTCGGGTCCGGCGCCGTCGGCCGTGTACGTGGAGCGCGAACTGCCGCCGGGAGGCACGTCCGCTTACCTTGCGGCCCGGGGCGACGGGGCCCGTTCCTTCACCCTGTGGGCCGACGATCAACGCCGGGAGCGGGTGGCCACCGTGGTGACCCTGTCGGCCGGCGGCGGCGTCGCGAGGTTTCAGGTGCTCGGTGCGCACGGCGAGGTCATCGGCACGCTCATGCGCGAGAAGGCGCTCCGCGGCAGGGGCCTGCGCACCCGCTGGACCGTGCACCAGCCCGGCGGCTCCGAAGCGGTCGGCTTCAAGGGGAGGATCGTATGGTGGTGGATGTGGTGGCTCTTGCTGCCCCTGATGACGGTGGTCCTCGTGATCAGTGTCTTCGACAGCGTCCCCGGCAACGAGGGCGGCTTCGCACGCGCACCCCGGCGCATCCGGTGGCGTGCGAACGGGCAGGTCCCGCTGGAGTTCAGATCCAAGGGCGACAAACTGCACGTCCACGCACCTGGTGTGGACTGGCGGCTCGGAGCCGCGCTGATCGCCCTCCTGCGCAGCTTCAACGCCGGCGCGTGGGACTCGGTGAAGCAGTGACCCGGGGGACGACGCTCCGGCGCGATGCGTGCTGTGGCGGCGGAAGTTGGGCTTCCGGGGCCGCGCACCGTAGAACTGGGCCTCATGTCTGATCAGCGGCCAGCCCAACGCCCGGCGCCAAGGCCCTTGCCCGGTCCGCCCGGGGGGTACGGGCCGCCGCGGTTCCAGGAGGTCAGTGCCGGGTACCGGCGGTGGGCCGGCGTCCTGCTCTGGCTCGCGATCGCCGTCGCGGGTTTCATGGTGGTCGCTTTCGTGGCCGGCATCGTCTTCCTGGTGAAGGCGGACGCGGACGTGGACGACGCCGCCTACGGCTATCTCGCGCTCTTCCTCTGGTTCGGGATCGCCGCCGCGACCCCGGTGCTGCTGGCGCTCGGTATCCCCGCAATCGTCATGACGCGGCGTGTACGGCAGCAGGAGCGGCTGGGCCACGATGCTGTGTACCGAGGGCTCAAAGTCGGCGAACAGTAGTCGAGCGGGCCACGGTGCCAGCACACTGATCCCGGACGGTTCGCGCTACCTCTCCATCACCCAAAGGGGTGGCCCGCCTGACGCCAGTCTCAGAATCACCTCCTCTGGGACTTCACTTTGAACTTTCCCCGTGATGCTGGACACTCGTTGCTTACGGGGCGAGGGCGTGTTCTTGCTCGTGTCGCTGTCGGATCTCCAGCGGGGTGAGGCACCCCCGGGCCGGATGCTTCCACAGTCGTCTGCGGCTGTAGAAGGTCTCGATGAAGGCGAAGATCTCCGCGCGGGCAGTGGTCCGGTCGGGCCAGTGGCGGGTGCCGATCTCCTCTTTGAGCAGTGTGAAGAAGCTCTCGGCGGCGGCATTGTCGAAGCACGAGCCCGTTCGGCCCATGCTCTGCCGCAGCCATCCCGCCCCGGTCGACCACGTCCTCCACCGGTCGACCAGGCGCCGCAGACGACAACAACAAGCCCGCAACAGCCACTACAAACGAGGCGGACAGACACCACCACACACCGGCCCACCATCACGGCAAAGACCGTTGCAGTACTAAACCACCTCGGCCGCGGCAAGCAGACCGAGAGCGGGGACAAGGTCGGCCCGGCGCACGAGAGCACTCCGGAAGCAACACCCGCGCCCGCCGCCCACTGATCACCACCGGTGAGGCCCAGGTGCCCGCTTCCCGACGGAGCGGGCACCGCTCTTGCTCCGCTCCGGCTCCGTGATGGCCTGGGCCGGGGGCAGCACGGAGCCGGAGGCCAGAACCCTGGACGACGACGGGGTGGAGCCAGGATCATCCTGGCTCCACCCCATGGTGCGGGCGTGTCACTGGAACTGTGCGAAGAACCTCCAGATCTCTCCCTTGGTCCAGGTCGCGACGCCGCTCTCGGCGGGGGAGCCGTCGACCGGACCGGGTATGTGGCCTCCGTCGAACGCGGCCCATTGGACCGGGTACCCGGCACGGCAGCCCGAGTAGGTGGTGGTGATGTGCGTCCGGCTGCCCGGAGCGGGCTCGCGCGGGCTCTGGGGAGTGCAGCCGTTGTTGCTGACGAATCTGTCGCGCAGGGACCGTCCTTGCGCGATGGTGAGGACGGAGTCGCTGATGCCGTGGATTCCGAAGTAGGCGATGGGCTGGGTGCCGCCGCTGCACCCGCTGATCTGGCCGCCGGAGATGACCGCGACAGCCCTGAAGACGTTCGCCCGGGTGCATGCGAGTGCGTAGCTCATACCGCCGCCCCAGCTGAAACCCGTGGCGAAACGCTGTGCCGGGTTGACGCAGAGGCCGCCCTCGATCCGCCGGATCATGTCGTCGACGAAGGTGACGTCCTCACCGCCCGAATTGGCCCAGCCGTTGCCGAGGCCCTGGGGGGCGACGAGGATCGCGCTGTTGTCCGACTGTTCCTGTTGGCCGTAGTAGGACCAGGCGGTTCCACTCGTTCCGCCCGAGGCGACTTCGCCGGCGGTTCCGCCTCTCCAGTGGAACGCGAAGATCAGCCGATAGGGCTGGCTGTTGTTGTAGTTGGCGGGAACCCTGAGGATGAAGCTGCGGCTCTTGCCGCTGCTCTGAATCGTGTGCGTACCGCTCGCCAGGGTCGGGGCGCTGCCGCATCCGCCACCGGACGACAGCTTGATCATCTGCCATTGCTGGTTGGCGCCGCCCCAGTCGGTGTACTGGACGACGTTGGCGCCGTCGCCGTGGATGCGCCCTGCACCTCCACGGCCTTGCCGCTGTTGCGGTTGACCAGACGGACGTGGCCCGCGTCGGAATCGGCCAGGCGGAACTGCTGGTTGGCCCCATTGCCGTCGGCCCACTGCGCGATCGCGGCACCGTCGGCGGTCGAGGCGCCGGCCACGTCGAGAACCTTGCCCGAATGCCGGGCCTTGAGCCGGTAGAAGCCGCCGCCGGAGTCCACGAACTGCCACTGCTGGTTGGCTCCGTCGTTGCGCGTCCACTGGCTGACCCGCGCGCCGTCGGCGGTGGACGTGCCATAGACGTCCAGCGCCTTGCCGCTGTGGCGATTGACCAGGACGTACGAGGCATTGGGGTCCACCGTCGCCGCCTCGGCGGGCGTCGGCTTCACCGCGACGAGCATGCTGGTCGCGAGGGTCGCCGCCACCACGGCGGCGATCCGGGACCACCAAGGATGTCTTCGTGAAGGGGCGGGGGAAGCCGCACCGTAGGTCTTCATGGGTTCACCCTTTCGCTGGGTCAGGTCAGGTGCGGGCCCAGCGTTGGTTGCTGCCGTTCGAGCAGGAGTAGAGCTGGATCAGGGTGCCGTTGGCGGTGCCGTTGGCGGTGGCGTCAAGGCAGAGGCCGGACTGGACGCCGACGATGGATCCGTCGGAGTTGAGGCGCCATTTCTGGTTGTCGCCACCCCAGCAGCTGTAGATCTGGACTTTGGTGCCGTTGCCGGTGCCGGCGGCGTCCAGGCACTTGTTGCCGTAGACCCTGAGCTCGCCTGCGGCGGTGTAGGCCCACTGCTGGTTGGTGCGGTTGTTGCAGTCCCACAGGTTGACCTGGGTGCCGTCGGTGGTACTGGCGCCGGGCACGTCCAGGCAGCGGCCCGAACCGACGCCCTTGATCTGTCCAGAACCGGGCGAGGGGGCAGGGGAGGCGGCGTTGAGTGCGTTGAGGACGGAGGTGTAGGCGGGCTTCTTGCTGCCGTCGCCGTTGAACAGCAGCGGCGAGTGCTCCGGTCGCCAGGAGTCGGTGTCGCGTACACCCCAGACGGTGATGCCGAGGCAGCGCGGGACGGCCAGGCAGTCGTTGGTCACGTTGGCGTAGGTCGTGGCCGAGGCGCCCTGGATGTCGAGTTCGGTGATGGCCACATCGACGCCGAGAGCGGCAAAGCTCTGCAGTGTGGTGCGGAAGTTGCTGTTGTAGGGGCTGTCGCTGTTGAAGTGCGACTGGAAGCCGACGCAGTCGATCGGCACGCCGCGCTGCTTGAAGTCTCGGACCATGGCGTACATGGCCTGGGTCTTGGCCCAGGTCCAGTTCTCGACGTTGTAGTCGTTGTAGCAGAGCTTGGCGGCCGGGTCGGCGGCGCGCGCGGTACGGAAGGCGACCTCGATCCAGTCGTTGCCGGAGCGCTGCAGGTTGGAGTCGCGCCGGGCTCCCGAGGTGCCGTCGGCGAAGGCCTCGTTCACGACGTCCCACTGGGCGATCTTGCCCTTGTAGTGGCCCATCACGCCGTTGATGTGGTTGGTCATCGCCTGACGCAGCGCGCTGCCGCTGAGGCTCTGCATCCAGCCGGGCTGCTGGGAGTGCCAGGCCAGGGTGTGGCCGCGCACCTGCTTGCCGTTCTGCACCGCCCAGTTGTAGACGCGGTCACCGGCGGTGAAGTTGAACTGGCCCCGCTGGGGTTCGGTGGCGTCGATCTTCATCTCGTTCTCGGCCGTCACCGAGTTGAACTCGCGGCCCGCGATCGTCGTGTACGTCGAGTCGTTGAGCCGGCCCGAGGCGATGGCGGTGCCGAAGTAGCGGCCGCTCTGTGCCGCCGCGCCGCCGAGCGTGCTCTCGGCTGCGTGTGAGGTCTGCGGCGCCACCAGCACGGCGGCCGAACCGAGGACGCCGACGACCAGGGCCGTTAACAGACGGCCGATCTTCCGGCGGACGATGGGTGGGGGAATGGCGTTTGAGCCCATGACTGAGCCTCCAGGACGGAAATCACGGAAGGATTAAAAGCGCGGCAGAACGAATCTGCGTGAGGGACGCCCGCGTCCATTGACAAGGGACGCTTACCAGCAGGGCGTAACGATCCAAGGCTGGCACCCGACACCCGCACAGACGGGTGACACCGCCTCGGGACTCAGCGTGGAGACCTCGCCGAAACATGTCAAGAGTTTCGAAAGCATTTCGAGAATCATTCCCTCGATGCAGCCCAGTAGCGGCTTTCAGTTGTGCAAGGATTACCGAAAACATTTCGATGAGGATCGCCCGATCTGAGATGTCTTTGAAGACTCAGGCAAACCGGATGATCACGTGACGTCCCCTGCCGTCTCGTGTTGGCTCCTGGGCATCCATCACATTCACTTTCGGACAAACAGAGAGGAAGCCGGGCCGGGCACGGATATCAGCGCCAACAAGTGGGCGCTGGATCTGAACGGCGGCTCCTGAGGAGAGTTCCCGCCATAAACGAGTATTTTCTTCATTTCGCATCTCCGGGGCGCTGATATCCGTCGTCCCAAAGCGGCCACCCCGCTGAAGCAGGGAGCGTGACTTCACGTGCAGCCGTACACGGCCAGCTCAGATGGACGGCCCTCGGGACCGCCGTCGGCGTAGCGGTACCCGGCCTCATCGCGGGCCTCTCCACGTCCGCTCATGCGGCTGTGGCCTGCGACGTCGCCTACACGCCCGGCACCTGGACCACGAGCCCCGGTCAGGGCGGGTTCACCGCCGACGTCACCGTCGAGAGGTGATGCGCTCAACGGCTGGACCCTGGCCTGACACATGCCGAACCAGAAGATCACCTCAGGCGGCTGGGGCGCCGTCTGGAGCCAGTCGGGCAACGTCGTCACCACCGCGAGGACGTCCTGGAACGGCAGCCTGGCCACAGGAGCCTCAGCGAACATCGGCACCAACGGCACTTGGGCGACCGCCGGCCCGAACCCCCGGTCTTTCAAGATCGACGGTGTGTCCTGCGGCGGAGACCCCGGATCCCGTCGGTCGTGTTGTCCGCCGGCTCGGTCGTGGTGAACGAGGGTGGCACTGCCACGTTCACGGCGGCGGAGGACTCCGGCACCACCTCGGGCACCGCATCCTTCTCCGTTGGAGGGACGGGGGTCACCGGCACGACCCTCACCGCGAACAGGGTCGACGACGAGGCGACCGTCGAGCAGACGATCGTCGTGACGCCCGCGTCATCAATACCATGGTGAACGGCACTACGGTCCGGCAGGCCAAGTGGGTCGACTGGAACACGTATGCCGACGCGTAGTCCATTGCCTTGGACCTGCGAGAAGCCCTCGTCGCGCAGCGGGATGTCGTAGGCCACCAGGACGGGAACCGTCCGGATTCGCCCGGCGCGGCGTACCAGGTCGCGTACGCGGGATTCGACCTGGTACGGGTTGCCGTCGGGGAACCAGCCGGGCAGCCGCCGGCCGACTGGTCGACTTCGCCATGGACTTGGCGCCCGCGAAGTCCCGGCGGAGGAGGTCGGTGACGGCCTGGTGGGCCGCGTCGCTGCCGGGATCGGCGTAGAAAGCGGGTGTTTGCGGGAGGCGTGTGGGAGGACGGCGCGGAGTTCGCCTCGGCAGAGGCCGGGGCGGCGGCGCCGAGGAGCAGCATGAGTGCGCTCGCGGTCGGGGCGGGCCGGGACAGGGGATACGCACGGAGCTCCTTCGGCAGAGGTGTTCGGTGTCGCGGGCCCTGGCGTCGGACCGCGTGGCGGTCGGCCCGCGCCAGGGCCCGGCCTTCGGCGGGGGAACGGGTCAGTAGCCGTAGATCATCTTGTAGGCGACCTCCGGCAGGAATTGTCCGGCCGAGGAGCCGGCCCCGACGCCGCAGTTGCCGTCGGACTCGCCGGGGATCTTGATCCACAGCAGCATCTCGGCACCGCCGCCGCGCTGGCTGGGAGTACCGATCCGGCGGCCGGCGGGGTTGCACCACTGGCCGTTGGAACCGTTGCCGTTGCGGCTGGTGTCGACGACGAATGGCTTGGTGTAGCCGTAGGAGCTCAGGGCGGAGTTGACCGCGTTGCCGTAGGAGGTGTTCTGCTCGGTGGTGAAGTAGTTGGAGACGTTCAACGCGAAGCCGTGTGCCCCGCTGACACCGGCGGCGGCGAGCTGCTGCGCCATGGTCGAGGCGTCGATCCAGCCGGGGTTCCCGGCGTCGAGGTAGACCCAGGTATGGGGTGCTTTGGCCTTGAACTGGGCGATCGCGTTCTTCAGCATGGCGTTGCGCTCGGCGATCTGACTGGCCGTCATGCAGCTCTCGTGGCCGAGTGCGTCGGGTTCGAGGACGACGACGGCCGGGCGGCTGCCGATGCCACTGGCGAAGGCGGCGATCAGGTGTCGTACGAGGCGCGGCCTCCCGGCGCCGCCGCCGGAGTGACCGGCGCAGATGTCCCGGTTGGGTATGTTGTACGCGACCAGGATCGGCAGCTTGTCGTAGGAGTCCGCGCGGCCGACGTAGGCGCCGGCGGCCGTGCCGATGTCGCCGCTCCAGTTGCCGAACCAGCGGGCTGCCGGGGAGTTGGCGATGGATGTCCGGATCGCTGCCGCCCGGCCGTCGCCGGGGTTCGCGTTGGCCCACCGCAGGGCGGAGTTGTCGGGGTCGGTGTAGAAGCCGCTGGTCATGGCGGTCGGGTCGGCGGCGTGCGCCGGGCCGGCGTTGATCACGGTGAGACCGGCGGTGAGAACACCGGCCAGCAGGGCGGATGCAGCTCGGACGGACTTGCGCATGGTTCTTCCTCCGGTGGGTGGGGGGCGGGGAAGTGGAAGCGCTTCCAGTTTCGATGTGGGTTGGACCGCGTTGATGGGATGATTGGGTCCGTCGCAAAGGTGTGTCAAGAGGTTGAACACGGCAGTACCACGGTGGCCGGCATGGCTCGATAGGTTGGAAGCGCTGCCAAATCGAGACAAGGGCGTCATCCGCGAGCAGGTCCGAAGTCGGGACGGTGCATGGAACCATGGCCCCTGTTCGCCGTCCGCGTGAGCCTGAGGAGCAGTTTTTCCATGGAGCCGTCACCCAAGCGCCTGCCGACTCTCGACGAGGTGGCTGCACGAGCCGGTGTGTCGCGCACGGCGGCCTCCCGGGTGATCAACAACGCCCCGCACGTCAGCCGCGCCAAGCGGGAAGCGGTCCAACGGGCGGTGCGCGAGCTGGATTTTGTGCCCAATCCGTCCGCGCAGGCCCTGGCGACCCGCAGGGTCGGAACGGTGGTGCTGGCGGTCTCCAGCGACGAGCCGGGGCTGTTCGCGGACCCGTTCTTCGCGGAGGTCATCGTCGGCGTCAGCGCGGCGCTGGAGCAGACGTCCTGGAACTGATCCTGCTGCTGGCCAACACCCCGCGCGGCCGGGAGCGGTTCGAGCGGTTGCTGCGCTCCCGCCGGGCCGACGGCGTCATGCTGATGGCGCTGCGCGGCGACGATCCGCTGGGACGCCTGATCGAGGAGGTCGCTCTCCCCGTCGTCTTCGGCGGACTCCCGCTCACCGGGGAGCCCACGTGGTACGTGGACGCCGACAACCGGGGCGGTGCCCGCCTGGCCGCCGAGCACTTCGCCGCGCACCGGCCGCCGACGGCCCGTCATGATCACCGGACAGGTGGACGCCAGGGCCGCCGTCGCGCGGGAGCAGGGGTTCACCGAGGGGCTGACGTTGTCCGGCCTGCCGCTGCTCGGGGTCGAGCCCGGGCAGTTCACCGAGGACGGCGGCGCCGAGGCGATGGAGCGACTCCTCCGGGCGCACCCCGATCCCGACGCGGTGTTCGCGGCCTCCGACGTGATGGCCATCGGCGCTCTGCGCACCTTGCGGGAGCGGGGGCTCCGGGTGCCCGAGGACGTCGCGGTGATCGGCTTCAACGACCTGGCGAGCGCCCGGCACACCAGCCCGCCGCTGACCACGGTCCATCAGCCGGTACGGGCGCTGGGGCAGGAGATGGCCAGGATGCTGGTCAGTGCCATCGAAGGACACCGCCCCAGCCCGCTGATCCTCCCGACCCGCCTGACCGTGCGCGAGTCCGCCCCCGACCTGCCCGCGTCGGCCTGATCGGCGGGCGCTTCCGTCAGGGCCGGCCCGATCTGACCGGGCGCGCTTTCCACGCGTTTCCCGGCCATTGCCGCCTCACGTCTTGACATCATCCCCTCGTGCGGCAGAAGCTTCCCGGCGTGACCTCCTGGAAGCGCTTCCAGAGCCCGGAGGCCACCCTCACTTCTTCGAGCTCCTCCGTCTCTCCCGCTGGGATGCTCCACGAGCCAACACACCGTCAGCATGCGAGCGCTCCCGCATGACCCCGTCAGTCCAGGCCCCCGTCGCCGCATCGCCGCGAGCCGGCGCGCAGGAAGCCGTCGACTGACTTCTCCGCTTTCCCCCGGGCTTCCTGTGGGGCAGCGCCACCTCGGCGTACCAGATCGAGGGGGTGGTCGGCGAGGGCGGGCGCACCCCGTCGATCGGGGACACCTTCAACCGCACCCCCGGCACGGTGCACCGGGGCGACACCGGTGCACGTGCGGGGGGCGCGGGCCGCGGAGCGCGGACTCGACTTCTTCGCCGCCTGGTGGACGGACTCCCGGCAGCCGGGATCGCCCGGCGCCCACGCTCCACTACTGGGACCTCCCACAGGAGTTGGAGGCTCCGTCGGTCAGCGGCTCCGCCAGGGGCGGCGGCCGGCCCGCCCGGGACACCGCCGAACGCTTCGGCGAGTACGCGGCCCTGGTGGCCGACGCCCTGGACGACCGGGTGCCGTACTGGACCCCCCTGAACGAGCCCTGGTGCTCGGCCTTCCTCGGCTACGGCTCCGGCGTGCATGCCTCCGGCCGGACCGACCCCGTCGACGCGCTGCGCGCCGCCCACCACCTGAACCTGACGCACGGCTGGGGGCCTCGCCCCGCGCAGCCCTGTCCGGGTACGGCCCAGGTACCGGTCTCGCTCAACCTGCACCAGGTCCGGCCGCCGCCGCCCCGGTCGACGAAGTGCTCGCTGCCGGTGACGGGTCCCGCGCCCGCGGGTCGAGCCTGCGGATGCGCTCTTCTCGAGGACCGTCCGCCCGCCGCGGGCCGGGGCAGAGGGGGTAGGTGAGGCTCTCGTGTCAGGTCGACCCTGGTGGAGCGGACCCGTCGCTGCACGCAGTGCTGGAACCGGCGTGGGGTGGGCGTACGGCGGTTCCGACTTCCTGTCCTCCATCGGGCGGACCGGGCGCGTGGGGCTTCGGCGGGCCCCAGAGCCGGGGCCCTCCGGAGGCCGGCAGGGTGGAGAGGGAAGGCTTCCTCCGTGTCGCCGCGATCAGCCTGTGGCGATCGAGGGGCTCGGCGCCGGCAGACGGCCGGTCCGGAACCCGGGCAGCACGGGATCACCGGACAACGCGGTCATGGAACCGGGACGGTCTCGACCGGTACGGACAGCACCCGGTCGGCCGCCGGGTGACGTACGGGGCCATGCAGAGTGAAGGAGCCCTGGAGCGGAAGATCGCCGCTGGACCGTCCCACGGCCACGCCGATCTCCCCGGGCTCCACTCTTCTCCGCAGGTCGACCCCGGTGAAAGAGGTCCGGTCGGCATGGACGGAGAAGGTGATCCGGGCGGCCGCGCCCGGCTGCAGCTCGACCCTGCAGAATCCGGCGAGCCACCGCTGCGGCCGGACGACGGACGCCTCAGGGTCCGAGAGGTACAGCTGGACCACCTCGGTCCCGGCCACCTCGCCGACGTTGCGTACGGTGACCGCAACGGAGACGGCTCCGTCCGTCGCGGCGACCGGATCCACCGAGAGCTCCGAGCAGGTGAAGCTGGTCCAGCTCAGCCCGTGTCCGAAAGGGAACAGCGGGGTCGGGTCCACCGAGCTCCAGTCGGTGTGCCCGCCGAGCCTGGAGTGCAGGTAGGTGCCAGGCTGTCCGCCGACCTGGCGGGGGATGGAGACGGGCAGCCGCCCGGACGGTTCCGCGGCCCCGCTGATGATCCGGGCGAGCGCCGTCCCGCCCTCCTCGCCGGGGAAGAAGGCCTGCACCACGGCGGATGCGCGCTCGGCCAGCGTGCCGAGCGCGTACGGCCGTCCGGAGACGAGGACCAGGACGGTCGGCACCTCGGAGTCCAGGACGGCGGAGGCGAGTGCGGCCTGGTCGCCGGGCAGGTCGAGGGTCTCGGCGTCACAGCCCTCTCCGGAGGTGCCCCGGCCGAACATGCCGGCCCGGTCCCCGAGCACCACCACGTTCACGTCCGGATCGTCCGCGGTGACCGTGAATCCGGCAGCGGTGAGCGCCTCGCCGAGCGTCGGGATCTCAAGCCCGAGGTCGCCGGGCAGTGCGACGTGGTTGGGGAAGGAGTAGCAGCCGAGGAAGGACTGCGGGTCGTCGGCGTACGGCCCGCTGATCGCCACCCGGCACGGCCGCAGCGGCAGGGTGCCGTCGTTGGCGAGCAGCACGGTGGACCGTTCGGCCAGAAGCCTGGCCAGTGCCCGGTTCTCCGGCGGGTCGAGTTCGACCGGCTCCGGCTTGACGGGTTCCCAGGCGGGGTCGAGCAGGCCGAGCTCGGCCTTCTGCAGCAGGACCCGTTCCGCGGCCCGGTCGATGAGCGCCTCGGGTACGCTTCCCGACCGCACGAGCTCGGTCAGCGGCTCGCCGTAGCAGCGGGCCGTGGGCAGCTCGACGTCGATTCCGGCGGTCAGCGCCAGCGCGCCGGCCGCGCCGCGCGATCCGGTGACGCCGTGCCGGGTCTCCAGGAAAGAGACGGCGTAGTAGTCGGCGACGACCACACCGCTGAAACCGAGCTCACCTCTGAGCAGTTCGGTCAGCAGCCGTTCGTCGGCGGCCACCGGGACGCCGTCCACGTCGGTGTAGCTGTTCATCACCGACCGGGCGCCCCCCTCTCGCAGTGCCCGTACGAAGGGCTCGACCAGCACGTCGGCGAACTCGCGCGGTCCCGAGGCGGCGGGGGCCATGTTCCGGCCGCCGCGCGAGGCCGAGTACCCGGCGAAGTGCTTGAGCGTCGCCACGATCCCGGCGCCTTCCAAGCCCTGCACATAGGCGGTGCCGATCGCTCCGACGAGATACGGATCCTCGCCGATGCACTCCTCGGTCCTTCCCCACCGGTAGTCGCGGACCACGTCGAGGACCGGAGCCAGCCCTTGGTGGACGCCGACCCGCCGCATCCCCGCGCCGATGGCGACGGCCATCTGTCGCACGAGCCCGGGATCGAAGGACGCACCCCAGGCAAGCGGCCCGGGGAAGACCGTGGCCCCGAACGTCATGAACCCGGTCAGACACTCCTCGTGAGCGACCGCCGGGATCCCGAACCGGCCGGATCCGGTCACCTGCCGCTGGAGCGAGGCGAGCCGCTCCATCCCGGCTTCCGCGGTGATCGGCGCGGTTCCGTACACCCGGGTGAGCTGGCCGAGTCCGTGGGCGACGATGTCGGCGAGGCCGGGCGCGGACTCGCCGGAATCGTCCTCCATCGGCGCGACAGGTGCTCCCGGATTCGAGGGCAACGCCCAGAAGCCGGCGAGTTGCCCCGCCTTCTCCTCCAGCGTCATCCGTCTCAGCAGATCGGCGACTCGCACGGACGCGGGCAGGAGGGGGTCACGCCAGGGCTCGGTCAAGGGGTTCTCCTAGGGACGAGGCGGGGCGGTGGAGAGCCGGACCTTGAGCTCGGTCGAGAGCTCCATCCGGGGGCTGACCAGGGGCTGGTCCTCCAGAAGCTGGAACAGTGTGCGGGCGGCGAGCCGGCCCATCTCCTCCAGCGGCTGACGCACCGTCGTCAGCGGAGGTGACAGCCATTCGCACATCGGCAGGTCGTCGAAGCCGACCACGCTGAGGTCCTGCGGGATGCTCAGCCCGCCCTGCCGGGCGGCTTCGTAGACACCCATCGCCTGCTGGTCGCTACCGGCGAAGATGGCGGTCGGCGGCTCGGGAAGGGCGAGCAGTTCCCGGGCGCGCTGGAACCCACCCTCGTGCTGGAAGTCACCGAACCGGACCAGGTCGCGGTCCACCTCGATCCCGGCCCGCTCCAGCGCGGCCCGGTACCCGTCGATCCGGGCCTGGCTGCACAGCATCTCCTTGCGCCCGCCGATCGCGGCGATCCGGCGGTGCCCCAGCTCCAGCAGGTGCTCGGTGGCGGCGAGGCCGCCGCCCAGTTGGTCGCGCCGATGCTCGGCACACCGTTGCCCGGCAGGTCGATCGGGTCGATGACGACCAGCGCCACCCCAGCCCGTTCGACCTGGGCGCGCTGGGCCTGGGTGACCGAGGCGGTGACGAGGATGACGCCGTCGCTGTGGTGCAGGACCGGCAGTGCGGCCCAGCTCGACGGCGTGGCCTCGCCCGGCGGGACGAGCGACACGACGGTGCCGACGCTCCGCTGGGCGCACTCGGCCTCGACGCCGCGCAGTATCTCCACCGCCCACGCGCTGTCCAGACCGCCGATGATCAGGTCGACCAGGCCCGACCTGCGGGCCCTGCCCTGCCGGCCGGGCTGGAGGTAGTTGTGGGATCGCAGCAGGGTCTCGATCCGTTCGCGTGTCGAGGATGCGACATCGGAGCGGCCGTTGACCACCTTGGACACGGTGGCCTGGGAGACCCCTGCCTCCGCGGCGATGACGGCCAGGGTCGGACGCTGCTCGCTCAACTTCTCTCCTCTGCGCGGGCGCCTGGGGACGGCGACAAGTACCGCAAACTTTTCGAAGAGTTTCCGGTCGGCGTGACCTGCTTGTCAAGCAAAAAGAGCTGCTGTTTTTAGGGAAATCGGTGACAGGTCTTGACCGAGAAGCCCCGCGTTCCTAGTTTGTGGCAGCACAGAATTCGAGAGTGTTACGAAATGTTTTCGAGCTCGAATCGGCATTTCTTACCCCGGAGGTCCCATGGCCAGCACCCCCCCGAGTCGACGACGCTTCCTGGCGCTCTCGGGCCTGACCGCACTGTCCGTCTCGCTGACCGCGGCCTGCGGCGGTGACGACTCCGGCGACAAGCCGGCGGCCGACGGCAAGGTGACCTTCGCGTGGTGGAACATCGCCACGACGGAACCGGGCAAGTCCCTCTTCCCGCAGATCTCCTCTGCGTTCACGGCCGCTCACCCGAACATCAGGATCGAGACGACCTCGTTAGAGAACGAGGCGTTCAAGTCCAAGCTGACCGCCACCACCTCTTCCGGCAAGCTCCCCGACGTCTTCCAGACCTGGGGCGGCGGCGTGCTGCAGCAGCAGGTCGACGCGGGGCTGGTCGAGGACCTCACCGACGCGTTCGGCTGGTCGTCCGACCTCACCCCGGTGTCGCTGCAGGCCTATCAGATCGGGGGCCGGACCTACGGAGTGCCCTACGACATCGGCATGGTCGGCTTCTGGTACAACAAGAAGCTCTTCGCCAAGGCCGGGATCACCGAGCCACCGGCCACCTGGGCCGAGTTCCTCGAAGACGTCAAGAAGCTCAAGGCGGCGGGCGTCACTCCGATCGCCCTCGCGGGCAAGGAGAAATGGCCAGGCCACTACTACTGGGCCTACCTCGCGATGCGTGTCGCGGGCCTCCCCGCGCTGCAGCAGGCCGCGACCACCAAGGACTTCACCGGCGCCGGCTTCGTCCAGGCCGGTACCCGCCTCAAGGAGCTGGTCGACCTCCAGCCGTTCCAGACGGCCTTCCTCGGCGCCGGCTACGCCACCCCGGGCGGCCAGGCCGCGACCATGGGCAACGGCAAGGCCGCCATGGAGCTGATGGGACAGTGGGCACCGTCGGTGCAGCAGGACGAGGGCGCCGACCTCGGAGCGGACCTGGGCTTCTTCCCCTTCCCGACGGTCGACGGCGGAGTCGGCCAGGCCACCGAGGTGTTCGGCGGCGGCGGTGGCTTCGCGCTGCGCAAGGGCGCCCCGAAGGAGGCGCTGGACTTCCTGAAGTTCCTCGTTCTGGAGAACGAGTCCAAGCTGCTGGCCTCCAACGGCTACCTGCCGGTGGTCAAGGGCGCGGAGCGCCAGCTCACCGACGCCAACAAGAAGGTGGTGGCCGACAGCCTGGTCAAGGCGACGGGCTTCCAGCTCTTCCTCGACCAGGCATACCCGCCGGCGGTCGGCCAGGAGGTCAACGACAGCGTCGCCGACCTCATCGCGGGCAAGAAGACGCCCGAGCAGGTCACCCGGTCGATCACCGAGGCTGCGAAGGGTGCCTAGCTCCGTGGCTGCCCCGGCCAAGGACAAGGACCCGGCCGAGGAGCGGACGGGGGGCGCCGTACCCGTGCACTCGCACGCCCCGGCCCGGTCGCTCCCGCGCGAGCTGGGAAGCTGGGCTTCGATCGCCTGGTTCCTCGTCCCGGCTCTGGTCCTCTTCCTCGTCTTCGTCCTCGCCCCGATCGCCGTCGCCGTCCACACCAGCTTCTTCAAGTGGGGCGGAATCGGCTCCATGGACGACTTCGTCGGCTTCGAGAACTACACCAGGCTGTTCGCAGATCAGGTCTTCCTCGGCGACATGGGGCGCGGGCTGTACCTGATCGTCCTGTCGATCACGGTGCAGTTGCCCTTCGCGCTGTTCACCGCGGTCCTGCTCAACCAGAAGCTGCGTGGCCGGGCCGTCTACCGCATGCTGTTCTTCGCGCCGTACATCCTGTCCGAGGTGGTCACGGCGGTCCTCTTCACCATGATCTTCCTTCCCGGCGACGGCATGGCCGACCATCTCGCCGGGGCCCTCGGCCTGGAGGGGCTGCAGGGCAAGTGGCTCGCCGATCCCTCGACGGTCATGCCGACCCTGTTCGTGGTCATGACCTGGAAGTACTTCGGCTTCCACATGATGCTCCTCCTCGCCGGGCTGCAGAGCATCCCGCGCGAGATCCTCGACGCCGCCTCCATCGACGGCGCCGGCGCCTGGCAGCGCTTCCGGTACGTGACGCTGCCGCTGCTCGGCCCGACGATCCGGATCAGCGTCTTCCTTTCGGTCATCGGGGCCATCCAGCTCTTCGACCTCGTCTGGGTCATGACCGCGGGCGGGCCCAACCATTCCTCCGAGACGATGGCGATCTCGATGTTCCAGTTCGGGTTCAAGCGCTACCAGGTCGGCTACGCCAGTGCGATCAGCGTGGTGCTGTTCATGATCAGTCTGGTCTTCTCCCTCTTCTACCAGCGTTACGTGCTCCGCCGTGACCTGAGCGGGGCCGTCACCACGGGAGGTGGCCGATGAACGCCCGCAGGACGGCACGCGGCCTGTCGTTGCACGCCGTGGTATGGCTGATCGCCGCGTTCGTCGTCGTGCCGCTGATCTACGCGGTGATCTCCGGGTTCAAGAGCACCGGCGAGCTGACGACCAATCCGTTCGGGCTGCCGGAGCACTGGAAGACCGGCAACTACACCGGCATTCTCGGCGACGGAATGTTCTGGCGGCAGATCGCCAACAGCGCGGGCATCGCGATCGGCACGACATGCTGCACGGTGGCGGCCTCCGCAATGGCGGCGTTCGTACTGGCCCGCTACGCCTTCCGCGGCAGGGAGCTGTTCTACACGCTGTTCACGATCGGGCTGATGTTCCCGTTCGCGGTGGCCGTCCTGCCGCTGTTCCTGCTGCTGCGCAACTTCGACCTGCTCGACAACCCGCTCGGAGTGATCCTCCCGCAGGCCGCCTTCGGGCTCCCCATGACGATCATCATTTTGCGCGGCTTCTTCCGGACCATCCCGGCGGAGGTCGAGGAGGCGGCCGTCATGGACGGCTGCGGCAAGTTCCGCTTCTTCTGGAAGATCCTGCTGCCGATGGCACGGCCGGCGCTCGGCACGGTCTCGGTGCTGGCGATCGTCGCGAGCTGGAACAACTTCTTCCTGCCGCTGCTGGTGTTCAACGACCCGAAGTGGCAGACGATCCCCGTCGGCGTCCAGCAGTTTCAGGGCCAGTACTCGACCGACTACGCGCTCGTCCTCGCCTACATCGTGCTCGCCATGGTCCCCGCCCTCGCCTTCACGCCGTCGCTGAGCGCCAGCTGATCGGCGGCCTGACCGCGGGCGCCACCAAGGGCTGACCCGTTCCGCGTGACCTCCACCCCCGAGGAGACCTTGTGAAACGGCTGACCGCACTGACAGCCGTCCTGATGTTAGCGCTCACATCACAGGCCGCGGCCGACCCCGCACGACCCGCGGCCGACCCCGCACGACCCGCCGGCCGCCCCCGCGCGACCCGCCATCGACTTCCGCGCCGGCCTCCAGCCCATTGACGGATTCGGCTTCTCGATGGCCTTCCAGCGGCCGATCTGCTGCACGCGCGCGCGGCCTCAGCCCGGCCAAGCAGCGCGAGGTGCTCGACCTGCTGCGCATCAAGGACAAGGGCGCGGGCCTTTCGATCCTGCGCCTGGGCATCGGGTCGTCGACCGACAGGGTCTACGACCACATGCCGACGATCCTGCCGGCCGATCCCGGAGGGCCGGACGCCACGCCGAAGTACGTCTGGGACGGCTGGGACGGCGGCCAGGTCTGGCTCGCCAAGGAGGCCAAGGCCTACGGCGTCAAACGGTTCTTCGCCGACGCCTGGAGTGCCCCGGCCTTCATGAAGACCAACGGCAGCGAGAACGACGGCGGCGAGCTGCGGCCCGAGTGGCGGCAGGCCTACGCGAACTACCTCGTCCAGTACGCGAAGTTCTACCGGCAGGAAGGCGTCAGGATCACCGACCTGGGGTTCACCAACGAACCCGACTGGACGGCGACCTACGCCTCGATGCGGTTCACCCCGCAGCAGGCCGTCGACTTCCTCAAGGTGCTCGGGCCGACCGTTCGCGCATCCGGACTGAAGACCGGGGTGGTCTGCTGCGACGCCGCGGGCTGGGACCGGCAGGTCGCCTTCACCGAGGCCATCGAGGCGGACCCGGCGGCCGACAAGGCCGTGCGGACCATCACCGGCCACCGTTACAGCGGTCCGACCGAGGTCCCGCAGCCGACCGACAAGCGTGTGTGGATGTCGGAATGGTCGCCGGACGGTTCCACCTGGAACGAGAACTGGGACGACGGCAGCGGCTACGACGGTCTCACCGTCGCGGCCGACATCCAGAACACCCTGACCGTCGGCAACGCCAATGCCTACGTCTACTGGACCGGCGCGTCCCTCGGCGCGACCCGAGGGCTCATCCAGCTCGCCAACCCCGGTGACGACTACCGGGTGTCCAAGCGGTACTGGGCGCTGGCCGCCTTCAGCCGGTTCATCCGCCCCGGCGCCGTCCGCGTGCCGGCCACGAACGCAGACCCGGCACTGCAGATCACGGCTTTCCGCAACACCGACGGCAGCCGCGTGATCGAGATCCTCAACACCGCGACCACCGAGAAGTCCGCCGAGTTCTCTCTTCGCGGCGGACATGACCGGCACCCCGACGGCTACGTCACCGACGAGACCCGCTCGATCACCCCGGCCGACATCGTCTCCACACACGGCACGACCCTCACGGCGAAGCTCGCCCCGCGCGCGCTCACCACGATCGTCCTCGACTGAACCACCCACCCCACGAGGAGTCCGCCATGTCCAAGTCCCGGATTCTCACCGCGTCCCGGATTCTCACCGCCCTGTCCACCGCCGCCTGCCTCGCGGCCGGACTCGCCGCCGCGCCCGCAGCCGCCGAGCCCCGCCCCAGGACGCTCGGCGAACTGGCCAAGAAGCACCACAAGTACTTCGGCTCCGCCACCGACAACCCCGAGTTCACCGACGCCGCCTATCTGAAGCTCCTCGGCAGCGAATTCGGGCAGACCACCCCCGGCAACGCCATGAAGTGGTACGCCACCGAGCCCGAGCGCGGCGTCTTCGACTTCACCGCCGCCGACGAGGTCGTCGCGTTCGCCAAGGCCCACCACCAGAAGGTCCGTGGCCACACCCTCATCTGGCACAACCAGCTCCCCGCCTGGCTCACCGAGGGCACCTGGACCGCCGACGAGCTGCGCGCCATCCTCAAGAACCACATACAGACGGTGGTCCGGCACTTCAAGGGTCAGGTGATCCACTGGGACGTCGTCAACGAGGCCTTCAACGAAGACGGCACCTACCGCGAGACGCTCTTCTACAAGACGCTCGGCCCCGGCTACATCGCCGACGCCCTGCGCTGGGCCCACGAGGCCGACCGGCACGCCAAGTTGTACCTCAACGACTACAACGTCGACTGGATCGGCCCCAAGAGCGACGCCTATTACACCCTGATCAAGCAGTTGAAGGCCGACGGCGTCCCGGTGGAGGGCTTCGGCATCCAGGGCCATCTGGCGCTCCAGTACGGCTTCCCCGCCGACGTCCAGCAGAACATGCAGCGCTTCGCCGACCTCGGAGTCGAGGTCGCGGTCACCGAGCTCGACATCCGGATGAACCTCCCCACGACCCCGGAGAAGCTCGCCACCCAGGCCACCTGGTACGCCGACTACGTCAAGGCCTGCCTGGCAGTCAAGAAATGCGTCGGTATCACCATCTGGGACTACACGGACAAGTACTCGTGGATCCCCTCCGTCTTCCCCGGTGAGGGCGCGGCGCTGCCCTACGACGAGAACCTGCTGCCCAAGCCCGCCTATTACTCGATCAAGGAGGTGCTGGGCGGATGATCAGAACGGCGATCGTCGGAACGGGCGGGATCGCGGGCATCTGCCACGTTCCCGCCCTCCGGGCACAGGCACACCGGGCCATGATCGTGGCAGCCGTCGACGTGGACGCCGCGCGCGCCGAGGCGTTCGCGGCCGAACACGGGATCCCCGCGGTCTACACCGACCTGCACGCGATGCTCGAGGAGCAGAGGCCGGACCTCGTACACCTGTGCACGCCTCCGTTCCTGCACGCCGACCAGGCCGTGGCCTGCCTGGAGTCGGAGGCGTGGGTGTGGTGTGAGAAGCCGGTGGCGCTGTCGCTGGCCGAGCTCGACCGGATCCATGCGGCCGAGGGGTCCGCCGTCGCGGGCGCGGTGTTCCAGCACAGGTACGGCACGGGGGCCCGGTACCTGAGCGACCGGATCGCGGCGGGGACGCTGGGCCGTCCGCTGGTCGCGCAGTGTGTCACGGCGTGGTACCGCGACGACGCCTACTACGACGTGCCGTGGCGCGGCACATGGGAGAGCGAGGGCGGTGGCCCGACGCTGGGCCACGGCATCCACCAGATGGACCTGATGCTCGCGGTGCTCGGCGAATGGGCCGAGGTACGCGCGATGGCCGGCTGCCTGGAGCGCGACGTCCAGACCGAGGACGTGTCCGCGGCCCTGGTCCGCTTCGAGAGCGGAGCCATCGCGACGGTCGTCAACAGCGTCCTTTCCCCACGCGAGGAGAGCTACCTGCGGTTCGATCTCACCGACGCCACGGTCGAACTGCGGCATCTGTACGGCTACTCCAACGCGGACTGGACGTTCACTCCCAGATCGTCCGGCGTGAAGTGGGACCCGCCGGAGACCTGCCCAGCTCGCACACCGCCCAGCTCGCGGCCTTCCTGGACGGCTACGAGGCGGGGATCCGGCCCGACCTCGGCAGGTCCACCATGGAACTGGTGACCGCCCTGTACAAGGCCGCGATCACCGGCCTGCCGGTCCGGCGCGGGGAGATCGACGCGGCCGACCCGTTCTACGGCTCGCTCAACGGAGGGCGCCCGGAGGTGTTCCGATGACGTTCGAACTCCTCGAGAACGAGGACTCGCTGATCGTCCGAAGTCGCGGCGTCGACCTCTTCCGGTACGTGCACCGGCCGGTCATGGACCCCTTCGAGGCGCCGAAGCCCTATCTGCATCCGGTGCGCACGCTCGCCGGCGACGTGGTCACGGGGTACCGGCCGCACGACCACCGCTGGCACAAGGGCCTCCAGATCACGGCGTCGTGGGTGTCGGGGCAGAACTTCTGGGGCGGCGGCACCTACCTGCGCGGCCAGGGCTACGTGGACCTGCCGAACCTCGGCACGATGCGCAGCCTCACCGTATCCGCCGAAACGGGCCACGGCCGCACGGTCATCACCGAGGACCTGGCCTGGCACACGATGGCGGGGGAGCACTGGATCGACGAGCGCCGCACGCTGACCGCCCGCGACGTCGAGGCCGACTCCTGGACCCTGGACGTCACCATCGCGCTGACCAACGTCCACGACATCGATCTGACGTTCGGCAGCCCCGGTACTCAGGGCAGGGAGCTCGCCGGATACTCCGGTCTGTTCTGGCGCGGCCCGCGCGACTTCACCGGCGGCGACGTGATCGGCCCCGCGATGGGCGAGCAGGGCGACTGGCTGGCCTTCATCGGCACGCACGACGAGGTCGACCGCTCCTCCACGCTGCTGTTCCTGGACGATCCGGACGCCCCCTGCCACTGGTTCGTCCGCAGTGAGCCCATCCCCGCCGTCAACCCGTCTCTGGCGTTCGACAAGGAACTGCCGCTGGCCCCGGGCGACACCCTGTCGCGCCGCTACCGGATCGTCGTGGCCGACGGCGCGTGGACCCCCGGGCGTCTGACCCGCCATATCGCGGAACACCCGTGGTGACCCGGCTCCCCGGCAGCGTGGGGATCTCCGGGTTGACCGTGTACGACTGGGAGGCCGCCGACGGGCTGTGCGGCGGCACCCCCCACATGCACCTCGTCTGCTCCGAAGCCTACGTCGTCACCGGCGGCGCGGGCAGCGTCCAGACGCTCACCACCTCCGGCTTCGCCGACACCCCGCTGCACCCCGGCGATGTCGTCTGGTTCACCCCCGGCACGATCCACCGTCTCGTCAACGACGGCGGCCTGCGCCTCGTGGTGCTCATGCAGAACAGCGGACTGCCCGAGGCGGGCGACGCCGTCTTCACCTTCCCTGCTCCCGTGCTGGCCGATCCTCATGCCTACCAGGCGGCGGCCGCCCTGACCGGTGACCAGGCCGCGGCAGCGCGCCGCCGCCGCGACCTTGCACTCGAGGGTTTCCTGGCCTTGCGCGAAGGCGGGCTGCAGGAGTTCCACATCGCAGCCCACCGCCTGAAGAGTGAGCTCCTGGACGCCTGGTGGATCCGCTGGCGTGACGGCCCCCTGGCCGCGGCCGTCGAGACCGGCCGTCAGCTGGAACGGCTGAAGGCCGGAGACCTCTCCCACCTCGGCCACGGCGAGGTGTCGAGACTGGAGCGCCCGGAGCACCCCCTCTTCGGCATGTGCGGCCTCCTTCACCCCTATCCCGTCCCCGCCTCCCCGACGCGGCCGCTCCGCGGTGCGTCGGGGTCACCTCACCTCCGTCACTCAAAGGAGCTCTTCTGATGCGGTTTCGTCATCCACCCCTGGTCCTGAGTCTCGTACTCGCGGTCCTGTCGTCCTTGCTGCTCGGGGCCACTCTCCTCAGCGCCCCGCCCGCCGCCGCGGCGACCGTCGACCCCAACGCCTCGTATGTGCTGGTCAACCGCAACAGCGGGAAGGCCCTGGACGTCTACAACCTGGCGACCAGCGACGGCGCCCGCATCACCCAGTGGACCAGGAACGATCAGAACCAGCAGCAGTGGCAGTTCGTCGACTCCGGCGGCGGCTACTACCGCATCAAGTCCCGCCACTCCGGCAAGGTGCTGGACGTCCACAACAGGTCCACCGCCAACGGCGGCTCGATCGTCCAGTGGGCCGACCTGAACAGCACCAACCAGCAGTGGCGGCTGGCCGACAGCTCGGACGGCCACGTGAGGTTGATCGCGCGCCACAGCAACAAGGCCCTCGAAGTACAAGGCGCCTCCACCGCCGACAACGCGAACATCGTCCAGTACGACGACTGGGGCGGCACCAACCAGCAGTGGCAGCTCGTCCGGGTCGGCGCCGGCAACCCCAGCCCGACGTGCGAACTTCCGTCGACGTACCGCTGGACGTCGACGGGCGCGCTGGCGCAGCCCAAGGCGGGATGGGCCTCGCTCAAGGACTTCACCGTCGCCCCCTACAACGGCAAGCACCTCGTCTATGCGACCACGCACGGCGCTGCAGGAACGGGAGCGGGCTGGGGTTCGATGAACTTCACCCCGTTCACCAACTGGCCGGAGATGGCCTCTGCCGGCCAGAACACGATGTCGAACTCCGTCGTCGCGCCCACGCTCTTCTACTTCGCGCCGAAGAACATCTGGGTGCTCGCCTACCAGTGGGGCAGGACCGCCTTCTCCTACCGGACGTCGAGCGACCCCACCAACCCGAACGGCTGGTCATCGGAGCAGGAGCTCTTCTCCGGAAGCATCACCGGCTCCACGACAGGCCCCATCGACCAGACGCTCATCGCTGACGGCACGAACATGTACCTGTTCTTCGCCGGTGACAACGGCAAGATCTACCGGGCCAGCATGCCGATCGGGAACTTCCCGGGCAGTTTCGGCTCGGCCTACACAACGATCATGAGCGACACGACGAACAACCTGTTCGAAGCCCCGCAGGTCTACAAGCTCCAAGGCCAGAACCGCTACCTCATGCTCGTCGAGGCGATCGGCTCGCAGGGCCGCTACTTCCGCTCGTTCACGGCCACCAGTCTGAACGGCTCGTGGACGCCCCAGGCTGCGACCGAGAGCAACCCTTTCGCCGGCAAGGCCAACAGCGGCGCCACCTGGACCAACGACATCAGCCATGGCGAACTGATCCGCGCCAGCGCCGATCAGACCTTTACCGTCGATCCCTGCAACCTGCAGTTCCTCTACCAGGGACGCGACCCCAACTCCGGTGGCGAATACGGTCAATGGCCCTACCGGCCAGGTCTGCTGACACTGCGGCGCTGACGATGTGACACGGGTCCGGCTCCGCAGTGGAGCCGGCGTGGCGGGCTCGGCGGAAGGCCGGGCCCGCCCGGCGGTCTCGGAGCAGGTACAGCGCGAAGCCGGTGCGGCCAAGGGCCGGCCTCGGCTGTGCCGATTCAGGCAGGCAGCGTGGCGCCGAGAGCGGCTGCTGAGTATTTCGCCGAAGTCGCGGACATGCGCTGCGACCGTGTCCAGTTCGGGCAGCGGGCCAGGACCTCCTTCAAGCCGGCGCGGTCTTCCTCGGTCAGGCTGGTGGGGGGCGAGTGAGCCAACCGGTCACTCTGGGCGCACCGTCGGCGGCCGCGGCGGTGCGTCGGAGGGAGACCTGCGCAAGGTGGCGATATGGGCGCGGACCATCGCGTAGGTGACGGGAGCGTGCTCGGCAGCCGGCTCGCTGTGCAGTCGGGATGCCGGCCGATCCCGTCCGTGGGCAGCGGTGGGCCGCCCCCCCCGGTTCCCCGCATCAGTTCGGAGACCCGGGACGGCTGCCGGCCCGCTGCGGGACTCCTGACGGTCATCCCGTTCTCCGGACAGGCGGTGCGGATCGGAACGAGCCATGTGCGGTGGTTCTCCTTGACCGCAGGACTGATCGCCCCGGACCTCGGGCCGCGCTTGGAAGTCATCTCATTTGGCGAGTCTGCGGTGGCAGATGAGGGTGCAGGCGGTGCTGGTGAAGGCGTGGAAGTGGTCGGCTTTGCGTTCGTGGAGACGGCGGCAGCCGGCGAGCCCGGCCATGGTGCGTTCGACGGTCCAGCGGTGGCGGCCGAGTCGCTGCGAGGACTCGACACCCTTTCGGGCGATGCGATGGGTGATGCCGCGCCGGCGCAACCATCGCCGCAGGTGGGCGTAGTCGTGGCCCTTGTCGGCGTGCAGCTTTGCAGGCTTGCGCCGTCGACGTCCACGACGCGAGCGGATCGGCAGCTTGGGTGGGGAGCCTCTTGCAAGGCTGTTGCTCCCACCGTGCGTGCGCACGATGGGCGGCGCGGTGTTCGCCAGCCCCGGTCCGCCGCACGGCCCGGCCGACCTGGCCGCGTGCCAGTTCTGCCTTCAGCGTGAGCAACGCGTGGCGGGGGCCGGCACTCTCGACCGTCGGGTCGAGCCGCACCGCATCAGGAGTCGGATGTCCCGTAACCGGATCTGTGGTGCTCCTGGGCGGTCGATGCCGTCACCAGCCCATCGGCAGACCGGAGATGAACGAGGTGAGACGGTCAGAGATGACTCGGTCGTCGTGGGCCGAGTAGTGCCAGTGGCAGCCGAGGAAGTCCAGGCCCGCGCTGTCGAGGCCCCAGTAGCGGACCCTGCTGTCGCCGGCGTCCTCGCGCGCCTTGACCACCTGCTGGACCTGGTCGGCGAACTGGCCGGCGCCGACGGCCACGATGGTCGTGCCGGCCCCGTAACGCGTCCGCAGCTTCTGGAGGAAGTCGCCGTAGGCGCTGCGGTAGGCGGCCGTGAGGCTGCCGGGCGTCCACGGCTCACCGGGGTTGACGGCGGTCGAGAAGTCGTTGGTGCCGAGGTTGACCACCACGAGCTGCGGGCGCCAGGTGCCCGGGTTCTGCCAGACGTCGCCGGAGACGTTCAGCAGGGCACGGTCGTAGAAGGTCCGGTACGTGACATCCGGTGAGCCTCCGTTGTAGTTGCGCACCATGCCGAGGCCCGAATAGCCATTGATCTGATAGTCGGCGTTCAGTCGTCGGGCGGTGAGCGCGCCGTAGCTCACGTCGGTGTTGGTGGTCCGCTTGACCTGGTCCGAGGTGCAGTCGCGGGAGGCCGAGAGGTTCCCGTAGCCCACGGTGAGGGAGTCGCCGATGAACTCGATCTGGCGGTTGCGGGCAGCCGGCTTGCTCAGTACGGCACCGCCGGGCGCGGCCCGGAAGCCCCCGAACGTACTGGTGTCCCCCGGAGTGTCGTTGCGCTTGACGAGCCGGACCGTGTGCACACGGTTCTGCAGTCCGTTGATCCAGTGCGTGGTGTCGCCGGGCGTGACGAGTGTGGCGACGGTGGTCCCGTCGACCTGGACGTCGTAATCGGCGGCCGAGTCGTTGAGCACGATGCCCACGCCGGTGCCGCGGACGCGGCCCTCGAAGTACACGCCGGGCCAGCTGTACTGCACGGTGTTCCCGGCGTCCTTGACCCGCCCCGCGGTGTGCACCCGTCCGAGCACCCCTGTCGCGCGGACCGGCTGCCCCTGCTGGTCGGCCGGCACATCCCGCGCGGTCGTCTCCACGGTGGCCGCCTGAGCCGTCCCGGCGGCGCCAAGTCCGGTCAGGAGCCCCGCCATCAAGGCGGTCGCCACAGTCAGCACTCCTGTGTGTCTCCCGTGCCCCCGCCACGACGTGCTGAATGTCCTGTGAGTGCCATCTTTCTGCATGCGTATCCCTTTCGCTGAGTGTGGTCGCCCTTCTCCCCGGGACGCGCGCCGCCACGTCGGCGGCAGCGGGTGCCGTCGGCCCTGGCGCGCTGAGGCTCTACAGCGTGGTGCCGGTTGGCGTTGCTTCCGGCCTCGTACATGCTGCGCGGGTACCACTCGTCGTCGAAGGCAGGGATGCTGAAGGCGCCCCAGTGGAAGTGGATCCCGAACTTCGCGTCCTGGAACCACTCCGGGCCGGCGGGTGCTGGTCGACCGAGTCCCCGTCGGGCGTGTACGTCCTTGGTGCCGCCTCGACGGCACCAACGGCCGCCGTGACCGCGCAGGTCGCAGAGGCCGGGAACTGACGTCTGCTGATCGAGCTCGGCATGGACACATCCCTGATACGGAAGGGGACCGGGGGAATGCAGGGCCATGCATGAAGGTCGGCCATGCAGTCATGGGATGTCAACCAGTGTGCAGGGATGAAAAGCGTTGCGGGGTCAATATGTTTGCCCCGATTGCTGAACTCCTCATGGGTATGACGCACGATCAGACATTCAATGTCCGGCAGGCGCTCCATGGTCAGTTCTCATGCTTGAACAACTAGCATTGATGGGATGTACCGCATCCCGGGGACCCCTTGCTCACCCTGGCATGCGATCTGAACTGCGGCGCCGTGGCGATCGGGCAAAAGGCTGGACAGGGAGCCGGTTCAACTCCATGGATACATCCCATCAATATTCCATGGTGACGCTACGGGCTGCCCGGCACCCTCCACCGCCCACGTCTCGTCCCAAGGCGTCGTATCGCCCCTGCTCTCCCCGGAGTTGCCGCCATGTCATCGGCCCTACACCTTCCCGCGGCACCGCCTTCACCCCCACTCGGCGACTCTCAAGGTCCGCTTCCGCGTCGGCGACGGGGAAGGGGGAGGGCCGCGGGCGTCAACCACAGGGGACTGATCCACCTACGGGGCTTTGACGGCATGCGAAGACAGCGACCGGTACGACGTGGGGCAGCGCCACTCGTTCGCCGTCCACCGCTTCGGCAGGACCAGCTTCCGCGTCGGCCGCGGAGTGCACCCCCGAGACCGCGCCCAGGCCGGCCGGTGCGAGGGAGGCGCAGCCGCTGGTCGATTCCGTCGTGAGCGGCCAGAGCCGGGACGCGTCGAGCAGGCCCGTGGTCGACAACGTCGGCGCACGACTGCGCCACTTCGGCCACGACGCCCGGCGCGACGGGGACTGGCACCAGTTGACCGACCGCCTGCACGACCCCGAGACGGACCTTGCCGCCGACGTGGTCTACCGCTCGCCCGACGGCGTCCCGGCCCTGCGCGCACACGTGGAGCCGCGCAACGACGGTTCACGCCCGCTCGGCCTGGAGTCGGTCACCTCCCTTGTGCTCGGCCGTCGAGGCCCTCCTCGACGGCTGGCGGCTGATCCGGGCCGCCCAGCTGATCCCGCCCTCCCGGGGTCGTGAGTACGACATCTCCTTCCTCAAGCACGAGTTCTTCTTCGAGCAGACCGCGGACGTACGGGGGCCGTCGTGCTGAGCGAAGCAGAAAGGGAAACGTGAACAGTGCGGGTGGGGCGGCGTGGTACGGGGCGCGGCTCCCGTGCCTGGAGGCTCAGTCCCGCGGCGGCGGAGCCGTGCTCTCGCGGACCACGAGGTGGGTGGCGATCTCGAGGCCGAGCTGAGGGATCTTCTCGCCGCGGCCGAGGGTCAGGGCCAACTCCGTTGCTGCTGCGGCCATTTCGGTCAGTGGCTGGTGCACGGTCGTCAGTGGCGGGTCCACCCAGGCCGTGACCGGTACGTCGTCGTAGCCGACCACGCTCAGGTCCTCCGGGATGCGCAGTCCGGCCTCGCGCGCCGCCTGGTAGACGCCGAGCGCCTGGAGGTCGTTGGCGGTGAAGATCGCGGTCGGTCGGTCGGAGCGGGTGAGCAGTTCGGCCGCCGCGGCGTGCCCGTCCTCCCGGGTGAGCTGCATGCGGACGATCAGCTCCGGATCCACAGGAAGCCCGGCCGTCTCCAGCGCCGAGCGGTAACCGGCCATCCGTGCCAGGCAGTACGCGTGATCGGGGCCGCTGATCATGGCGATGCGCCGGTGTCCGAGGCCGATCAGGTGGCGTGCCGCGGACTGGCCGCCCCTGAAATGCGTGGCGGCAACGTACGGGACACCGTCGGGGACATCGTCGATCGGGTCGAAGACCACGTACGGGATGCTGTTCGCCGCGAGGCGGTCGCGCTCCGCCTCGGAGAGCCAGGAAACCGACAGAACACACTGCGGGCGCCGCCCCGCGGTCTCGTCCATCGCGGCCTTCGAGTCGTGCAGACCGAACTTGGAGACCATCACGCCGATCCGGTTCCTGCTGGCCACCTCTTCCACGCCGCGCAGGATCTCCACGCCCCACATGCTCTCCAGCTCGCGGAAGACCAGCTCCACGATCTTCTGGCGGCGGCTTCCCGGGGGCTTGCGATACCCGTATTCGTTGATCAGTTTCTCGACCCGGGCCCGGTCTCGTCGGACACCCCCGTGCGGCCGTTGAGCACCTTGGACACCGTGGGGACCGAGACGCCGGCGGACTCCGCGATGTACGCGATGGTCACCGACGCCAGCCCGCCGCCCGACGCGGTCTCCTTGCTGTCCTTCGCCGCATCCTCGCTCTTGTCCGCCTTGTCCGTCACGGCTGCCTTTCCTCGTTCCTGGGGCCGGCCCTTCGCCCGCCCCTGCGTGCGCCCGCCCGTACGGCGCCATTCTGGCATCGAAGCACGAGCGGGCTCACTCGATCTCGGGCCGTGTGCGTGCGGGGACGGTGGCGGGCCGCTCACCCGCACTTGTGACGGTGACGCTCCGCCCGTTCTCGGCCGCGGTGAGTGGTGACGCCATGATCTCCATTACGTGGCGGGCGAGTCGACCGCTCGCGCGGTGCGGGGTGCCGGTGGCGAGGGAGCGGGCGAGATCCGCAATGCCGTAGCCGCGGTCGGCTCCCGCGTAGCCACCCTGCACGGGGACGTTTTCCCAGCACCCGGCCCCGGCACTGAAGAGGCGAACCGGCCCGTCGAAGCCGTCGGGGTCGGGAACGGACAGCGAACCGTCGGTGCCGTACACCTCGATGCGCGGCAGGTCCCCGGCCGGACGTCGAACGACATCACCAGCGTGGACAGCGCCCGCCCTCGTGTTTCAGTACGCCCGTGACGTGGGTGGCCACTTCCACCGGCAACCCGGCCCCGGCCCGCGGACCGCTGCCCACGGGGCGTACCGGACGCGAGGTGGATGCCATGCCGACCACCGTGCGCACCGGACCGAGCAGCGTGACCGGGGCGGTGAGGTAGTACGGGCCCATGTCGGACAGCGGGCCGCCGCCCGGCCGGTAGGAGAACTCCGGGACGAGGCGCCACCGTTCGTGGCCCGGCGTGACCATGAAGGCGGTGACGGCGACGGGCGTGCCGATCCGCCCGGCGTCCAGGACCGTGCGCGCCGACTGCACCCCGTGCCCAGGACCGTGTCCGGCGCACAGCCCATGCGCCACCCCGGCGGCGTCGGCTGCGGCGAGCACCGCCCGGGCCCCGGCGGCGGTCGTGGCCAGCGGCTTCTCGCCGTACACGTGCTCGCCCGCAGTGAACACGGCATGGGCGACCTCGGCGTGCGCTGCGGAGACGGTCAGGTTGAGGACGAGGGACGACGTCCTCGGCCGCGTCCAGCTCCTTCGGGGTGATGGCGCGGGCACCGGGGACCGTGGCCCCGACGGCGACGGGGACGTGCCCGTCCCAGCCGCCGCGGGCGGCCCAGGTCTGTTGGGCGGATGTCATCGCTCCTCCGCGGGGGCGTCCGGTTCGGCGGCGAGGACGCGGACGTCACGCACGGAGGTTCACGGTGGTGCCGGCCGGGAGCGCGCCGCCGTCGAGGGCGTCGGTCAGCTGCCCGGGTACCGTGACGGTCACAGGCTCCCAGCTCCAGTTGTGGACCACGTGGACGCGCCGCCCGTCCTCGGCGGTGCCGGTCGAGACGGTGACGGAGTCCGGCAGGTCTCGCCAGCCGCTGCGCGGGGGCGGGTGCGAGCCATGCGGGCGAGCTCCGCGGCGAGCTCGCGGCCGGGGCACGGTTCCGACGCAGGTGACGCGGCCCGCACCGTGGCGGCGGGTGGTGACGGCCGGCCACAGGCCGAAGTGCGGGTGCTTGTACGTGGCCAGGACGTCGGCGTCGTCCACGGCGAGCCCCTCGACCCAGCGGGTGGCCACGGCGTCGGTGCTCAGCGTGAGCGGGCTGCCGGGCGTGGCGCGCAGCGGCAGGTCTGCGTGCAGGTTGCTGAACTCGTCGTAGCGCACGCCCGCGGCCTGCACCAGGCGCGCGGGCGTCACCTCGTGGCGGGCCCGCGCCTCGTGGTCACCGTAGCCGGTGCGCGGCCCGAGCACGAGGTGGCCGCCCGCTTCGGCGTAGGCGGCGAGCCAGTCGAGCATCCCGTCGTCCGCCACGTACAGCCCCGGTGCGATGAGGACGGGGTGCCGTTCGGCCGCCGCCTCGGGGGTGATTCCGGGGCGTTCGCCACGGGGGTCGTGCAGCTGGCTGGCGTGCAGGATCCGCACCTGTCGTCCCGCCTCGAACGCGCCCCGGTAGAACGGTTCGAAGATCCCCTCGTACGCGTACGCGTCGGGCCGCCGTCGGGGCCGGCGAGCGGCGGGTGCTTGCGCATCAGCCACTTGCTGGGCGCGGAGTACACCATGGCGATGTCGGCGTCCGGGGTGATGCCGGCGACGAGGTCACCGGCCCGCTCGAACTCGGCTCCGAGGCGGGCGAGTTCGGCGTAGGCGCGTCCGGGCCGGCCGCTGTGCGGCAGGACGCCTCCCCAGTACGTCTCGGTGCCGAAGTGCAGGGTGTGCCAGTGCCAGTACTCGATCATGCGGGCGCCGCGTGCGACCAGAGCCCACGCGGCCTGCCGCCATTGGCCGTCGAAGGCGGGCCGGTTGTCCGAACTGCCGCCGATGGCCTGGGCGTTGGTCTCCGTGATCAAAAACGGCTCCTGGCGCGAGGAGTAGATCCGGTCGGCGCTGTGGTGCAGTGCCCACGCTCCGTACGCCATCCACTGCTGCGGCAGCTTCTCGCGCGGCGGCCCGGGCATCGTGAGGCTGTCCTGCATGTCGTAGTACGGGTTGCCCGCGGTGACGTCCAGCGTGTCGGTCATCGCGTCGTCTTCCAGCCCGGGGGAGCCGTAGGCGAGGCAGGTGGTGACGAACTGTTCCGGTCGTGTGTACTCGCGCACGATGCCGGCCTGCCAGGCGATGAACTCGGTGGTCTGTCGTGCCTGGAACGCCTGCCAGGCCAGGTCGTACTGCGGCTGCGCGTTGCCCTCGGGGGTCCACAGGTCGGCCCATGTGGTCAGCCGGTGCGACCAGTACACGAGCCCCCACTCGCGGTTGAGGGTCTCCACGTCGCCGTACCGCCGGCGCAGGTCGTCCGCGAAGCGCTGGAAGACACCGTGGTTGTGCGGGAGGCGTGGGCCGGGTTCGTTGTCGACCTGGAAGCCGATGACCGCGGGGTGCGAGGCATAGCGGGCGACGATTGCGCGGACGACCCGCTCGGCGTGGAAGAGGAACGCCGGGTGGGTGATGTCGACTTCCTGGCGGGCGCCCCACGCGGCGGGCTTTCCGGAGGCGTCCTCGGCGGCGATCTCCGGGTACTGCCGGGCCAGCCACGGCGGCACCGCGTAGGTGGGGGTGCCCAGGACGACGGAGATGCCGCGTTCGTGGGCGCCGTCGAGGACGGGCTGCAGCCAGTCAAGCTCGAAGCGCCCGTTCTCCGGTTCCCAGGTGGACCAGACCGATTCGCCGACCCGTATGACGGTGAACTTGGCCTCGGTCATCAGATCGAGGTCGGTCTTCAGACGCTCGTAGGGCTGGTACTCGTGGTAGTAGGCGGCGCCGAACAGGACGCGCGGGGGCAGTGTGGTCATGGGAAGTCCTCATGAAGGGGCCCCGCTGCCGGGAGTGGGGCGTGGGACCGGCAGCCGGGACGGACGGGGGCCCGGAATCAGACGGTCGAACCGGTCACCGACGTACCGGACTTGGTCACCTGGTAGGTGATCTTGGCGCCGCTGTAGAAGTGGAACGTCAGTTTCACCGGGGCGTTGTCACGCAGCGAGGTGAGGAACTTTTCGGTGAGGGTGA
This sequence comes from Streptomyces altiplanensis, assembly GCA_003719395.1. GTDB lineage: Bacteria > Actinomycetota > Actinomycetes > Streptomycetales > Streptomycetaceae > Streptomyces > Streptomyces altiplanensis. Next base: position 17,581 of record RHMC01000017.1, on the reverse strand, counting down.
TGGTGCTGCCCGCGTAGTCGGGGGTGAAGGAGATGTTGAACTCCTGGAACTCCGTCCAGTCGGTGGGCCCGGCATTGGTGCCGTCGCCGTACTTGGCCTCCATGGTGGCGAGCTGGTCCCCGCGGAACCGGGTGGGGATGGTGAGCGCGGAGGTGGTGCCCGATGCGCCGGTCTGCTGCGGGGCGTCGTACGTCGTCACATGGAGTTTCCAGGGCCGGCCTGCGAGAACTTGGCCTGGATCGTGGCGTTGTCACCGTACGAGCGGTCTCCGACAAGGCGGGTCAGTGCGGCGGCCTTCAGGGTGAGCTTGTCACCGGAGACCGTGTAGTCCGAGCCCGCGACCAGCTTCCGGTCACCTTGCCAAAGACCGCGGAACGACAGGCCGTTGCGGTTCAGCGTGAGCGACTGGTCCGTGATCTGACCGGACTTGGGGACGAAGAGGCGGTCGAAGGACGTCGAGCCCGATCGGCTGGTCCAGCTCGTCCTGATCAGGTCGAAGAGCTCCTGGTCCCGCCACTGGAAGGTCTCGCGATTCAGGTAGGCGAAGGGGTCCCACAGGGCGGTGGTCACTCCGGTCCGACGGGCCGCGTGGCCGAAGTGCTCGAAGTACTTGAGGGCCTCGCCCCGCTCGACACGGGAGGGGTGGTGGTGGTCCGGCCAGCTGAGCAGCCCGTACTCACCGAGGTAGACCGGGATGCCGCGCGCGACGAAGGTGTCGCGCATGCGCTGGAAGGCACCGTCGAGGTCCTTCCGGGCGGCCTCGTCGTAGTGGGTGCCACCCGCGATGTTCACGCTGAACGGGAACCAGCTGTAATAGTGCACGGTGGCGACCAGGTTGGGGTCGTTCAGGGACTTGATCGTGTGGTAGAGCGTATCCATGAGCGGCTGGTCAGGCGTGCAGTAGATCGTGGGCAGCACGAGCAGACGGTTGGTGTTCTGCCCGCCCGAGCCGCGGACGATTTTGTGGAACGACGTGTTCAGCTCGTTCAGGAACGTGGCCTTCTGCTGGGCAGTGGCGTTCTCGAACTCGGGCTCGTTGATGCTCTCGAAGAGCAGGGTGCGCGGCTTGTCCTTGAACGTCGACGATATCTGCGACCAGAGGGAGTTGAAGCGGGCCATCACGTTGTCATGGTCGGTGGACATCTGGTCGACCCACTGCCACGAGTCGTGGTGCACGTTGAGTACCACGTAGAGCCCCTCGGCCAGCGCGAAGTCGGTGACCTCCTCCACCCGGTCCATGAACTTGGCGTCGACGGCGTACGGGGCGGTGGCGGACTGGTGGTCGGTCCAGGTGACCGGGATACGGACGCTGCGGAAGCCTTGCGAGCGGATCTTCGCCAGGTGCGCCCTGGTGGTGAGCGGGTTGCCCCAGGAGGTCTCCTGCGGGAAGGCGTCCAGGGTGTTGCCGAGGTTCCAGCTGGGCTGCATCGCGGCGACGCGTCCTTGCGTTCGCGGGCACGCGCGGCACCTGCGGGGCGGCGTCGGCCGCCGGAGCGGTGAGCCCGGCGCCGAGCATCAGGCCGGCGGTGGCGACCAGGGCGAGCAGCATGTTTGCTATGCGACTCGGGAGTCGCCTCGCGGCTTGGTACGAGTAGGTCATGTCCCTCGGGTCCCTTTCGGTTTCGGGATGGTGTGGGGTGCCCGCCTGCGCGGACGTGCGTACAGGCGGAAATCCAGGGGTTACGGCGCGCTCAGGTCGTCGGATCGCTCAGGCTGTCGGTTCATACGCGAACCAGTCGGCGTGGACGGTGCCTCGGGCCGCGTACAGACCGATGACGCGGCCCGTGAATCCGCCGGCCACTTCGGTCGACAGATAGCGGCCGTCGAGCGTGGCGAGTGCGGCGAAGGTGCCGTCCGGCTGCTCCACGCCGAGGGTGATGACGTCCGGTCCGGTGCGCGCGTCGTGTGGCTGGGGCGGCGGTGTGATCCTTACGGACAGGACGGCCGGGCCCGCGGGCACCGGCAGCGTGGCCACGGTGGCGCGGACCGAGCCGACGCGGTGAGTCGACCTGCACCTGGGTGCCATCCGTTTCGATGGCGTAGTGGTGCTGCTCGTCGAGGCGTACGGCGAGACCGCCGGCACCTTGGGTCGCATCGATCAACGCGCTGGCCCGGCAGGTGAGGTGCTGTTGGCGGCGGCCGACAAAGACGGCGTCCGGCTCGTCGAGGGACGTACCGCGGGCCCGCAGAGTCAGCCGGCCCGGGTGGTCCTTGGTCGTGCAGTGCTCGGGGGACCGGTCGCGTACGGAGATCCAGGACGGGTGGAACTCGGGGAGGTCGAAGTCGTCGCGGAACGGTGCGTCGGCGGCGATGTCGGTGTCGGCGGGGGAGACGGTCTCGCCGACCACGGGCCAGCCGTCGGAGGTCCAGGTGACCGGTGCGAGGAACGTCTCGCGGCCCATCACGTGCCAGCCCGGGGTGCCGCCGTGCGGCCGGACGCCGAGGAACACCATCCACCACGAGCCGTCCGCGGCCTGCACCAGATCTCCATGACCGGTGTTCTGCACGGGGTGGTCCGTGCCGCGGTGGGTGAGGAGAGGGTTGTGGGGGCAGGCCTCGAAGGGGCCGCTCGGGCCGGGTCCGCGGGCGATGGAGACGCCGTGCCCGCGCTCGGTGCCGCCCTCTGCGATGAGCAGATACCAGTACTCGCCGATGCGGTAGAGGTGCGGCGCTTCGGGGGCCTTGGCGCCCGGCGCCCCGGACCACAGCCTGCGCTCCGCACCGAGCGTGCGCCCTGTGTACGGGTCGATCGCGACCTGCCCCACCCCGGCGAACGTGCACCAGCAGGTGCGTCCTCGTCCCAGGCCAGGTCCGGGTCGATGCCGGGGACGTCGGGAAGCCACACGGGATCGGACCAGGGGCCGGCCGGGTCGGTCGTGGTGACCAGCAGATTGCCGCCGCCCTCGGAGCAGTTGGTGACGATCAGAAAGAAGCGGCCGTCGTGGTGGCGCAGCGTCGGTGCGTAGATCCCCCCGGAGGACGGCATGCCGACGGGCAGACGCAGCTGTTCCGGCCGGTCGAGGACGTTGCCGATCTGGCTCCAGTGCAGCAGGTCACGGCTGTGGAAGAGCGGGATGCCGGGAAAGTACTCGAAGCTGGAGCAGACGAGGTAGTAGTCGTCGCCCATGCGGCAGATGCTGGGATCGGGGTGGAAACCCGGGACGACGGGCTGATCGGACACCATGGGGCCTTTCGTCAATGGTTCGGGGTGCGGACGGGGCTGCCGGTCAGCCCTTGACGGCGCCGGTGAGGACACCCGTGCGGAAGTGTTTCTGGAGGAACGGGTAGACGATCAGCAGCGGCACCAGGGTGAGGACGACCACCGCCATCTGCAGCGAGAGCGGGGCGGTCTGTGCGTGGATGTCGCCGAAGCCGCCGTTGGTCTGGCCCGGCAGCCCGATGCCCCGGTTCACGTAGGTGAGGAGCACGTACTGCAGCGGCCACTTCTCGCTGTCCGTCGGCATGTACAACATGACGTTGAAGAAGGAGTTCCAGTAGCCCACGCCGTAGAACAGGGCGATCACCGCGGTCACGGCGCGCGAGGTGGGCAGCACGACGGACCACAGGATCCGCCACTCGCCGGCGCCGTCCATGCGCGCCGCGTCGATCAGCTCGGACGAGGTCGACGAGTAAAAGGCGCGCAGGACCAGGATGTTGAAGACGGAGACCGCGCTCGGCAGGATCAGCGCCCAGAACCGGCCGTAGCCGCCGAGCCCTGTGACGACCAGGAAGGTGGGGATCAGGCCGCCGCTGACGAACATCGTGACGATCAGCAGCCAGAGCACGACACGGTGCCCGTACGAACGCGGACGGGACAGGCCGTACGCGCACAGCACTGAGATCACCATCGACACCACGGTGCCGACCGCGGTGATGCCGAGGCTCACCAGGAGTGCCGTGCGGACCGTCGGCTCGCCCAGCATCTCCTTGTACGACTGCAGGGTCAGGCCGTCCGGCCACAGGACCAGGCCGCCGGCCCGGTTGATGGCGCCCGAGGTCGACAGGCTGGTTACGACGATGATCCACAGCGGGATCAGCACCGCGCCCACCACGGCGGTCAGGGTCAGGCCCTTGGCCGTCTGCCCGAGCGCGGTCGGCGGTTCCTCCCACGGCGCCCGCGCCGCCTTGACCGTGAAGATGTTGGTCATTTCCGGTACAACCCATCCTCGCCGAAAGCGTGGGCCAGGCGGTTGGCGCCCCAGATGAGCAGCAGTGAGATCACGCTCTTGAAGAGGCCGGCCGCCGCGCCGTAGCCGTAGTTGCCGGTGGCGATGCCGTAGTAGAAGGAGAAGGTGTCGAGCACGTCGGCCGTTTCGTGGCCTCCGCGTTGCGCTGGATCAGGAACTGCTCGAACCCGACGGTGAGGGCGTTGCCCAGGCGCAGCACCAGCATCAGGACGATGACTCCGCGCAGCCCCGGCAGCGTGATGTGCCAGGTGCGCCGCCACCGGCCCGCGCCGTCGGCGGCAGCCGCCTCGTACAGATCGGTGTTGATCGCGGCGAGCGCGGCGAGGAAGACGATGATCCCCCAGCCCGCTTCCTTCCAGATCGCCTGCGAGGTGACCAGAAGGGCGAACGTGTCGGGGTTGGTCATGATGTCCCACGTGCCGATGTCGTGGGTGCGCAGGAAGTGGTTGAGCACGCCGGCGCCGCCCAGCATCTGCTGGAAGACCGTGATGGCGAGGACCCACGAGAAGAAGTGGGGCAGGTAGACGATCGACTGGATGAAGTTGCGGATCCGCTCGCTGAGCAGAGTATTGAGGAGCAGCGCCAGGGCGATCGGCACGGGGAAGAACAGGATCAGCTGGACGAAGCTGAGATAGAGCGTGTTCTGCAGCGCACCCCAGAACTGCGGGTCGTTCAGGAGCTGCTGGAACTGGTCGAGCCCGGCCCACTCGCTGTTCCAGATTCCGGTCAGCGGGTCGTAGTACTGGAAGGCGGTGACGAGGCCGACCAGCGGTGCGTAGTTGAAGACCAGAAGCAGGACGACCGCGGGGACTGTCATGATCAGCAGCGAGCGGTCGCGGCGCAGCCTCATCCGCCAGGTGAGCCGCTGGGGCTGGCGCACCTCGGACGGCTCGGCCTGAGGCGCCTGGGCCCGACGCCGCTTGGTGGGCGGCGGCGCGTCGGTGGTGCTCACTGGCCGGTCCCGTACTTCTCCAGGACGTTCTCGGTCATCCAGTGCTTGAGCCGGTCTCCGCTGCCCGACTGCCAGTTCGCGATCGCGGTCTGGACTTCCTTGACCGACTTCTTGCCGAAGTAGCAGTCCTTGACCGTGTCGTTGACGGACTGCGCTGCGGCGGCCGTGGCCATTTGCTGCGGCATCGCGACGTTCATGTTCCAGAAGGCCGGCTTGTACAGGCGCTTGACGTTGGCGGCCTGCCAGGCGGCATAGTCCCGGGTGACGTCGTCGGCGCCCGTGCTGCTGATCACGGCGGTCGGCGAGGCGAGGAAGGGGTACGTCGGCACCTGGGTGGTCTTCTTGCCCTCGGCGGTGGCCGTCGGCACGCCGTCCTTCAGCGTGTGGTGCACGTCCTCGACACCGAAGTTCGTGAGGGTGTACTCGAGTGAACCGTAGGGCGCGGCAAGGTAGTTGGCGACTGCGAGCAGTTCCTCGATCTGCGCGGGCTTCAGCCTGGCGTTGAGGTAGCTGAGCATGCTGGTGGAGGCGCCCATGAAGGTGCGCGGGGTGCTCTTGCCGTCGGCGGCGAAGATGTCGAACGCGCCGCGCCGGTAGTTCTTGTCGGCCGCCCGCCCGGCCTCGTGGTCGGCCAGCGACCAGGCGCCGGTGCCGCCGCCCTGGATGAGCACCTTGCCGGAGTAGAAGCGGGTGATGCCGCCCGCGTTGTCGCCGGCGAGCGCGTCCGGGTGCATGTAGCCGGACTTCGCGAGCTTGTGGTGCCAGTCGAGCGCCTCCAGGAACTGCGGTGTCTCGAAAGCGTTGACCAGCTTGCCGTCCTCGACCCGCCACTTCGGGGGGACGTCCCAGAAGGAGAAGAGATACGTCCACACGTCGTCGAAGGCCCACACGCCGCGTTTGGCGTCGGTCAACTCCTTGCCCAGGCTCATCAGGTCGGCCGCGGACTTGACCTGATCAGCCGTGATGCCCCTGGCGTCCAGGATGTCCCGCCGGAAGAAGGTGGCGCCGGCGACCACGAAGCGGCTGGACGAGCAGGGTATGCCGTAGAGCTTGTCGCGCCAGGCGCCGGCCTGCCAGGCTCCGGTCGGCAGAGCGGCGAGGTTCGGGTACTTCTTGATCTTGTCGCCGGACAAGTACGGCGTGAGGTCGGCGAGTTGCGACCCGACCAGTTGCCCCACGTTGAGGTTGTTGTTCCACCAGGCCGGCAGCTGGATCCAGTCGGGCAGCCGCTTGGCCGCCGTCATGGTCGGCACGATGGTGGCGTAGTTGTTGCCGTCGGCCGGCTTCATCGTCAGCTCGACACCGAGCGCCTTGTTCATGGCCTGGTAGAACGAGTTGCCCGGTGAAGGCACCGTGCCCCACAGCGGAGTGACCGCGGTGTACTTTCCTCCGCTGCCCGGCACCCCGTCGACGGTCGTGGCGCGCTCGGACGGGTAGCGCAGGAAGCCCGGGTCCGTCACCGCGCCCTCGCTGCCCTGGACGGGCGCGATGTCGGGCTTGACGGCGTTGCGCGGTACGTAGGCCGGCAGGGCCGCCTTCAGACCGGACTTGGAGTTGCCGCCGGTGTTCTGCCCGCCCCCGCCTCCGCAGGCCGACAGCAGGGGGCCCGCTGCGGCGACCGCGGCGACCGACGCTGTCGCGCCGACGAACCTTCTGCGGCTCAACTCTTGACTCATGGGGCAGCCCTTTCGCACTCGGAAGGCACAGGGGTCACGCTCCGGCGTCGAAGCGCTTCACTTGAGGAGGGAAATTAACGAGATGTTTCTGCGAAAACAAGGGGTTGAACTTCACGAAACTTTCTTCAGTTCGAGTCATTGACACCCCGTGGTGGGCGGTGGCAGCGTCGATGTGCTTCACCAATTTCCCTCTTTTACCCGCATGTTGAGGTTGGTGTCCCGTGAGTTCTGTGAGTTCTGTTCTCCTGCCGGAGACCGGCCGGCCCCGTTCCGTGATCCCGCTTCGTCGCTGTCGAAGCGTGTCGACGACGTGGTTGAACGGCTCATCTTCGACGAACGTTTCGCGATGCTGCATCAGTACGCACCGGCCGTGCCGCGCCTCGGCATCGCCCCCTTCCGTACCGGCAGCGAGGCCCTGCACGGTGTCTCCTGGCTCGGGGTGGTGACCGTCTTCCCGCAGGCTGCCGGCCTCGGCGCCGGCTGGGACGTGGGCCTGGTGCGCCAGGTCGCCGATGCGGTCTCGACCGAACTGCGGGCCTTCCACCACCGACCGCCGGCGATCAGTACAGCCGCCGAGCGGGGAGCCAACTCGCTGCGGGCCTGGGCACCCGTGCTCAATTTGCTGCGTGACCCGCGCCGGGGGCGCAGCGAGGAGGGCTACTCCGAGGACCCGGTGCACACCGCCCGGGTCGGCCAGGCGTCCTGCCGCGGCCTGTCCGGGGACCGCCCGGCCTACCTGCGGGCCGCCCCAGTGCTCAAGCGCTTCCTCGCTTGCAACAACGAGGACGACCGATGCACCACCTCCTCCGGGCTGCGCCCGCGCGTGCTCCAGGAGTACGACCTGGCCGCCTTCCGCCCCGTCGTCGCCTCCGGCGCCGCGACCGGCGCCATGCCCGCGTACAACCTGGTCAACGGCCGCCCCTGCCACATCAGTCCGCTGATCGGGGCGGAGCCGCGCCGCTGGGCCGAGCCGACCGGCCACGAACTCTTCGTGGTCAGCGACGCCGAGGCCCCGCCCAACCTGGTCGACCCGGAGAGCTGCTTCGACGACCACCCCGAGGGCCGCGCCGCCGCCCTCAAGGCCGGCATCGACAGCTTCACCGACCAGAACGAGGACAGCGCGACCGTGACCGCCCGCTTGCGCGAGTCCCTGGACCGCAACTGACCTGCCACGCGACGATGTGCCGGGCGGGCGGGCCGCCCGGCACATTCCGTTCCCCCTGGCCTGATCGCGAAATCTCCCGAGACTGCTCTGTCGCGTCAAGTCGCTTGGAGGAGATCGTCGTGTTGCCGATCGTGATTCCGATTCGAGCGTTCGAGGATCTCGAACAGCTGACGGCAGACGGCTCGCTTCGGGCAGCGCTGTGCGTTAACAGGAGGTCTTTCCCTCGCCGATCCTGCGGGTGAGGTATGCCTTCGTGGCGGGGGCCAGCCGCATGCGGATGAGCGTGATGGTGTGCAGAGCGCGGTTCAGCTGCCGGCCGGGCCTTGGGCCAAGGCCCGTGATCCGGCCGGCAGCGGACTTCGACACCCCGGACAGTGCGGCGAGCTGCCGCATCGTCAGGTTCGTGCGCCAGTACGCCGCGACCAGCAGCGCCCGGTCCTCCGGCGGAAGACTCCACGGCCGGCCCTTGCGGTCCGCCTCCACACCCTGGCACCGCAGAACCGTCACCAGCTTCCCGAAGGCGCGCGGGCCCAGCCCGGTGAAGGGAGCCATCCAGGACGGTTCCGGCGCCGTGATCGCACCAGCCATCACGTGATCATTTCGCCCATGCCCGGCGGCCGCCTGACAGTCGTCATCCCTTCCCGGTGACTAGCTGATCGTTGCAAAATGAGGTCGCGGTGTCGGCCGGTGATCTGCGGCGATCCGAGAGGGAGGGCAGACAGTCGGGAGTGTTCGGTCCGTGTTCGTCCCGGCTCGCGCAACCTGAGCAAGCGCTGGGCAGTCCTACCGGGTGCCGGGATCGGTACAACGGTCTTGCCGATGTGCGGACGCATGGGCAGAAAACAGGCATCCGAACGCTTGACTGAGGAGAGGGATGGCGAATCTGAACACCCAGGTGACCTGGGTCGACGCACGTGAGAGGCTGCCGCGGGACGGTGTACCGGTGGCAGCGGCGATCACAGGCCGGTACCCAGCCGGCAGCGCTGAGTCCGAGAACGCGTTGGAGGAGGCGTTCTGGCTGGTAAGGCCGATGTACTTCACGACTCGGCACTTCAGTGAGGACGGAACGGAACACAGGGACTGCTTCGTCGACTCCGACGGATATGTCCGTCTGCCCTACGGTCTTGCCGACGATGACACGGTGACTCACTGGGCTGAGCTGCCCACCCTGCCGGGCAGGACGACACACCTCGTTCTCGGGGAAGACGTGCAGCCGGCGCTCCAGAACGCGTGGCGTGCGCGCCCTGGCACCTGACACACATCCTGTTTCGGGCACTTAGGGCCCGCCGGAGAATAAGGTGTGGGCAGTCAGCGCGCTGACCTGCAACGTTAGACCCAGAAACCCGCAGGTTATTCTCCGGCAAGCCCTTACTGATCATTTCAGGATGAAGTTCGGATTCGTCGCAAGCAGATGATGCTGCAGGCGAGTTCGAGTAGGCCCTGATGGAGGTCAGCGCGTTGCTCGTAACGGATGCGGAGTCGCTTGAACTGGTGCAGCCAGGCGAAGGCGCGCTCTACCACCCAACGCACCTTCCCCAGCCCGGAACCGTGGGCGACGCCGCGTCGGGCGATCAGCGGTTTGATGCCCGCTTCCACAGCGGGCGACGGTACTTGCCGAAGTCGTAGCCGTGGTCGGCGTGCAGGCGCGGGGCTTGCGGCGCGGGCGCCCACGCAGACCCCGGATCGGCGGGACGGCGTCCAGTGGCGGCAGCAGCTGGGTGACGTCGTGGCGGTTGCCGCCGGTGAGCGTGACGGCGAGCGGGATGCCCCGGCCGTCGACGAGAAGGTGGTGCTTGCTGCCCGGTCTGGCGCGGTCGACCGGGCTCGGTCCGCTTTTGGGCCTCGCCGAGCGGCCCGGACGTGCCTGGAAGGGCGACCCGGAAAGTCACCCCCAGCACGATGAGGGTGGTACGGATCTGGGATCGTGTCCCGCGTCGTGGTGTAGGGGATCAAGCGTTACGCGTTCCGGTACGAGGCCCCTGACGATCTCCGCAGAGGCGGCAGTCCACGAGGCGCCCTGCTGAGGCGAGTTGAACACCCGGTCCGGCGGCGCCACCTTCCCCGACCTGCGGATTCCGGCACCTTGATCGGCTACACCATCCGGCGGGACGCCATCCGGTCGAGCGGTGTGGGGCGTTGCCGTTCGGTGACATTCGTGACGTAGCTGTAGCAAGGGCGCAGGGCAACGAAAGGGCCCCGTAGCGGGTCGTACAAGCTGTAATGACCAGAAGTGTTCCGGCGGGCCGCCCGACTGAGTCCCGTCCTCCGCATCCGGTCGTCTCGACAGCAACGCATGGGGGAATCATGAACGTTCGCACACGCGGTACCCGACTCGTGCTGGCCGCGCTGGCCGCCGGGACCGCAGTCACACTGGCCGCTGCCCCCGCGACGGCGGCCGGCTCTCCCCGGTTCCTGGAGCCGGCCGAGATGCCGCCCCACCCGACCTCGCCCTGGTACGCCGGCCCGGTCACTGCAGGACAGCCCGAGCACCCCCCGGTCTGTGTGGGAGAGGCACTGCCGTCCATCTCCAGCCACCGCGAGTACTGGACCGAGTACGACACCAATGGGTCGCAGGTCACCGTGGTCGAGCGCGACGAGCAGCGGGCCGAGGCGTTCGCCGGCCTGCTGCGCCGGAAGATCGCCGACTGTGCCGAGCGGCTCATGGCGGAGAACCCCGACCTCACAGCGACCCAGAAGAACTACGGCAAGATCCGTGTCGAGGAGGGCGCCACCGTCCACGGTCTGCACACCGTGTCCGACTGGGGTTCCTCCGACGTCAGCCTGTTCTCGGTGGGCCGGGACGGCAGGACCGTGACGTATGTCCGGTGGGCCCAGATGGGCACCTTCGCACACGCGCAGGTCGCGGACTTCAAGGCGACCACTGTTACGGCTGTCAACAAGCTCTACTGAGCCTTGCCCGGAGCCGCCTGTTTCGCGGAGGCGAAGCGGGCGGTCCCACCCGCCCACAGCCGTCGGCCAAGCACACGTGGCGTGCCTCCGGTGTGTCGAGCTGTGGCAGGGAGCGCCAAGCCCGATCGCCGACGCGCCACGTGATGGCCGGCCGGCGGTCCGGCGACGGGCTTCCAACCGCCTCTTCCGATCCGTCAATTCGAAACACCGCCCAGCGCACCGGCACACCTGCGCCTCGTGCCAGAGGGGAAGACTGAGCAGGGGGTCCAGATGTGTTGTTCGGACAGGTTGGTGCTGCGTCCGCTGATCTACGGCTGCACCACCGGCGCCCGCTCCTCACGGGTGATCGAGCGCAAGTGCGCCGACGACATCGCGTTCCGGTTCCTCGTCGCCGACCAGGCACCGGACTTCCGCTCCCTCTCACGGTTCCGCCGCCTGGACGCCCTCGCCGACCTGCTCACCCAGTCGCTGCACCCCGCGACCAAGCTCGGCATGGTCAAGATGGGCCGCGTCGCCCTGGAGGCTACGGCCCAGGCGCTGCCGGCCGACGCCGAAGCCACCGGCACCACTGAGGGCCGACATTCGGTATCGACGGCAAGGACGTGGACCTGCCCGCCGAGCTCGACCGCCGAGAGAAGCGCCTGGCCAGGTTGCGGGCCGCCCGCGCGCAGATCGAGGCCGAGGCCGCCCAGGCCCAGAAGGCAGGCGCGCACGCCGAGGAGATCGAACGCCGCCGTCAGGAGCGTGCCGGCGCCGGCGACGAGCGGGCTGTCGCCGACGCCGGGCAGAAGGCCGTCGCGAAGGCGCGTCCCCAGTCCAAGGCTCAGGCCAACTTCACCGACTCCGACGTGCGGATCACTCCCCGCCGGTGAAGTCGACGTAGCGGACGCCGAGCGCGTGCAGCTCGTCCAGGATCCGGCGGCCTTGTTCGAGAGTGAGTGCCTCGTAGCCCGTGAACTTGTCGTTCTGCCAGACGTTGCAGTAGCCGCACAGCGAGTCGCAGCGGAAGGTGATGGAGAACCGGGCCGGCTCGAAGGAGCCCGCCACGGTCGCGGCGGTGGGGGGCACAGGCTGTCTCCACCCAAGAAGGCGTACCGGGGTGTTCTCCGGGCGCCGCAGGGATGCCCGGCACCGCAGCGGCGCCGGGCATCGGGGGAGGGCCGGGCACCGGGGGAGCGCTGGCCAGGGTCGGTTCAGGGGAGCGGCCGGCCCCGGGCGGCCGTCCACAGCGCGCACCACTCCTTCGTGACCGCGCCCGGGCGACCGCCCCACCGCGTCGCGGCAGGCACGGATCCGCTCCGGACGGGAGGTCCCGATCACCGGTACGATCCCGGCCGGATGCCGCTGGAGCCACCACAGCACGACAGCCTCCGGGGTGGTGCCCTTCGCCTCGGCGAGCCGGGCCACGAGCGCGGCGGCCGGGCCGGCCTGCGGATCGGAGAAACGCCCGCCGGCGAGCGCCCCCCAGGCCTGGAGTTCGACGCCCCGCTCGGTGCAGTACTCCACAATTCCCGCAGGGAAGCCGACTCCGGCCCCTGCCGGGGTGTTCACGAGCACCTGCTCCTCCACCCAGTCCCTGCGGTGCAGGCTCATCTCCAGTTGGTTGACCGTCAGCGGAACGTCGAGGAACGACTGCAGACGTGCGATCTGGGCGGCGTTCATGTTCGACACGCCGAAGCGGCGGACCATACCCTGGCGGTGCAGCGACGACAGAGCGCCCGCGAGCTCCTCCGGATCGGCCAGCGGGTCGGGCCGGTGCAGCAGCAGGACGTCGACGGCATCGGTCCGCAGGCGGGCGAGGCTCTCCTCCGCCCGACGCAACACGCTCGGGCCGCGCAGGTCGTACAGGCCCGGCCCGCCGTCCTCGGGGAGCCGGATTCCGACCTTGGTCTGGAGCGTGATCCGGTCGCGCAACCCCGGCGCCCGGGACAGCATCTCACCGAAGACGGCCTCGGACTTGCCGTACCGGTAGATGTCTGCGTGGTCGAACGTCGTGATGCCGACATCGAGTGCCGCCTCGACCGCGGCCTCGGCGCGGTCGATGTCGTCGGCTCCGTAGGGGAGCGTGTCCCAGTCGCCGCCGAGCCCCATGCAGCCGTAGACCAGACGTCCTGGGGTGGCGGGGCGCTCCGTCATGCTCATCGTTCCTCCGGGTCGGTGCCGTGGGGCATGAGGCGGGTGCTGCGCGATGGCGCCGCCGGCAACTCGGCGGGCCCCATCGCGCAGGTCCCCACAGGATGCCAGTACGTGCCCGGCCGGGCGTGCGGCTCCACCTCGGGCAGCTCGTGGGCGGCCGGTCCCTCCGGCAGGGCGGCGAGTCCTTTCAGCGCCGCGGACCGGGCGAACCGGCGGGCGGTCGCCAGCCCCGACCGGAGCACGGCCAGGTCGTGCCCGTCCGGGTCCGACGGGAACGCCGGATCGATCTCCGGGGGCTCTTCCGGGTCGGCGGACCTCAGCCGTACCGTGCCTCGAGTTGCGGGCTTCATGAGGAAGGCCGACACCCCGCCTCGTACTGGCCCGGTGGCAGCGAGCCGAAGAGCGGCGGTCCGGCGGTGGGCAGAATGTGCAGGTCCCAGCCGCCCTCGGGGGGCGTGTTCGCTCGCCGTCCGGACAAGGACACGGCTGACGTACGGCTCACCCTCGCGTTCCTTCTCCACGAGGGCCGCGTTCAGCTCCGGCGTCGGCACGAGCGGGAGGAAGACACCGGGCTGGTCGCTCAGGTTCGCCCCCACTCCCGGAAGGTCCAGTACGGGGGCGATGTTGATGTCCCGCAGCGGCCCGGCGGGGCCGATGCCGCTGCGCATCAGCAGCGCCGGGGACCCGAAGGCGCCGCCGGCCACCACGTACAGACCGGCGCGCAGCGTGCGCGGCACACCGTCGGTCCGCACGATGACCCCGTCCACCCGGCCGTCTCGCAGGAGCAGGCGGTCCGCGAGGGTGTTCCCGAGCACCTCGAGGTCCGCCCGTCCCCGGGTGTCCGCGTCGAGATAGGCCGGCGCGGCGTTCCAGCGACGGCCGTCCACGGCGTTGATCAGCGGGAAGCCGTGTCCGGGCGGCCCGGGCACGCCCATGTCGACCTCGCCGTAGCCGAGCGCGCGGGCCGCGTCGAGGGCCGCCCGGCTCCACGAGGACAGTTCGCGGTCGGGCACCTCACGCAGGCCCATCCGGCGAACGGCCGCGGCGCGGTACGGCTCCATGGCCGCGGAGCCCCAGCGGGGACCCCCCGAGCGTTCCCACTCGTGGTGGCCGGCCGCCGAACCCCCCGTGTTCCAGCAGCCGTTGAGACAGGACGAGCCGCCGAGCACACGGCCCCGGATCCGTGAGCGGGTACGTTCCGCTCCCACACGTCCTGACGAGGGAGCGCGCGGCGTCGAGCGCCTTGGCGGGCCAGCCGCCGGGGTCGTGGCCGTAGTCGGCACCCGCCTCGACGAGGCACACGGAACGCCCGCCGTCCTCACTGAGCCGGGAGGCAAGGACGCAGCCGGCCACGCCTCCGCCCAGGACCACGATGTCGTACGAGTCGGTGGTCACCCGGCGTCCGTCGCGGCGGTCCGGGACCCGGTGATCGCGGCGGCCTCGGCGAGCAGCGCGGCGCGGTCGATGGCGTCGACTCCCGGTGGCCGGTACGGTGCAGGCGTAGGCCCCGGCGACGGCGCCGTAGAGGGCGCACCGCTCGGGGCTCTCGCCGGCGAGGCGGCCGAAGAGGAAGCCGGAGGCGTAGGCGTCGCCCGCGCCGTTGGAGTCCACGACCGGCTCGCGGTTGACGGCGGGGACGTGGACGAGGTCACCGGCGGCGGTGAGCAGGTAGGAGCCTTCGGCCCCGGCGGTGGCGACGACGACCTCGGCCCTGCCCCGCTCCAGGATCCGGCGCATGGTCCGCTCGGTGTCCGTCAGTGCGGTGGTGGAGACGAAGACGACGTCGGCGCCGTAGGCGAAGGCCTCGTGGTACGGGTTTTCGCCGTCCCAGTTGTGCAGGTCCGTGGAGACAGTGAGGCCCGCCTCGCGCAGGAGGGGCAGGGTGAAGGCGCACGGGTAGGTGATGGAGACGTGCGCGTGGCGGCTGGCCACCGCCAGCTTGCGGACCAGGTCCTCGGGGAGCCGGTCGGAGTCACGCGAGCGGCTGTCGTCGTAGAGCGAGAGTCTGCGGCCGTCCGGGTCGACGAGGTTGACGGCGCGCTTCGTGCCGCCGGGCAGAGGCACTTCGGTGAAGCCGATGCCCCGAGCGCGGTGGAAGGCGCGGATCAGGTCGCCGGACGGGTCGTCGCCGATCATGTCGATGTGGTGTGTCCTCAGACCCAGAGAGCTGAGGCCGAGCGCCACGAAGTCACCGGTCTGTCCCGCGCGGGTCTCGATGCCCGGTCGGATCATGTAGCTGTCGGCGTACGGGAGCGGGAGTTCGGGGACGTACACGATCGTGTCGACGCCCGACCCTCCTAGGACGAGGACGTCATATTCGCTGCTCATCGCTGTTCCCCCCCAGGCGCGGGCGCTGACAACCACCGCGGATCACCAGTGAGTTAAGCAGCCGGCGATCTCGGTCGGCAAGATCTTGCAGAGTATTTCAGGAGGGTCTTCCGAAAGGCCCTCTGCGGTGCGCGGCGAGCGTGCGGACTTGGACATCGCGATTGAAGAAGCCGTGGCGGAAGTTTTGACCCGGTGTGGTGGAAACCTTAACTTGCTGTCACTTGCTGAAAGTTACAGCAATATTTTGCTGGCTGTGGGAGCCGTAACCTGCGCGACCCATATCCACCCCCCCCACCTTTGGAGTGCCGTATGAGCTCGATCGCACCTGCTCAAAAACGGACGACAGCCGCCCTGACAGGAGCCGGTCTGGTCCTTGGTCTGGTCACCGCCCTCGCCGCGCCCGCCCAGCCGGCAGCGGCGGCGCCGACCGCCAACGGGAACAAGAAGGTCACCGCCGTCCTGTTCGAGTGGAACTTCGACTCGATCGCCCGGGAGTGCACGCGCACCCTCGGGCCCAAGGGGTACGGCTACGTACAGGTCTCTCCGCCGCAGGAGCGCATCCAGGGCAGCGCATGGTGGACCGCGTACCAGCCGGTCAGCTACAAGATCCAGGGGCCCCTCGGCGACCGCAACTCCTTCCGGAACATGGTGAACACCTGTCACGACGCGGGTGTGAAGGTCGTCGTCGACGCCGTTCTGAACCACATGACGTCCGGCTCGGGCACCGGGACCGCCGGCACGCAGTACACCAAGTACAATTACCCGGGCACCTACTCGGACGGGGACTTCCACGGCTGCCGGCGCCCCATCGGCAGCAACTACGCGGACCGCTACAACGTGCAGGAGTGCGAGCTCGGTGAGACCGGGCAGCCCTCGCTCTCCGACCTCAACACCAGCAGTGACCACGTCCGCGGCCGGATCGCCGGGTACCTCAACGACCTTCTGTCGCTGGGCGTCGACGGCTTCCGGATGGACGCCGTCAAGCACATGGCTGCGGCCGACCTCGCCGCCATCCGCGACAAGCTCTCCGATCCGGGCGTCCACTGGATGCAGGAGGCCGTTCACGGCGCGGGCGAGACGGTTTCACCCCGCGAGTACCTGGCCACCGGCGACGTCCAGGAGTTCCGCTACACCACCGACCTCAAGCGGGTCCTGAGCAACGAAAAACTGTCCTACCTCAAGAACTTCGGTGAAGGCTGGGGCTACATGCCCTCCGGGCAGAGCGGCGCCATGGTCGCCAATCACGACACCGAGCGCAACGGTTCCAGCCTGAGCTACCGCGACGGCGCGAACTACACGCTCGCCCACGTCTTCATGCTCGCCCACCCCTACGGCACACCGTCCGTCCACTCCGGGTACGAGTTCAGCAACCGGGACGCCGCTGCCCCCACCGGCAACAAGGTCAACGCCTGTTACAGCGACGGCTGGAGCTGCCAGCACGCCTGGCGCCAGATCGCCAGCATGGTGGCATTCCGCAACGCCTCGGAGGGCACCGGCATCACCAACTGGTGGGACAACGGCAACAACGCCATCGCCTTCGGCCGCGGCAGCAAAGCGTTCCTCGCCGTCAACCACGAGGGCGACTCCCTCACCCGGACCTTCCAGACCTCACTCCCGGCCGGCACCTACTGCGACATCCAGCACGGCGACCCGACCGCTAACGGCGGCTGCACCGGCGCCACCTACACCGTCGGCTCCGACGGGAAGTTCACCGCCCCGATCGCGAGCAACGAAGCCGTCGCCCTCCACGTCGGCGCGAGGGTGGAGGACAAGCCCGGCGACAACACGGCCACCGTCTACTACAGCACCGTCAAGAACTGGTCCGCCTACAACATCCACTACGCCCCCGCCGGCGCACCTGGACCACCCCGCCCGGTGCCACCATGGCAACCGCCTGTCCCGGCTGGGTGAAAAGGAACATCACCCTCGGCTCCGCCACCGGCCTGAAAGCGGCTTTCAACAACGGCGCCGGCACCTGGGACCGCCCACGCGCCGACTACTCCCTCGGTACCGGAGACATCACGGTCAAGAACAGCACCGTCGGCACCGGCAACCCCTGCGACGGGCAGCAGACCGAGACCGGCGCCTCCTTCGCGGTCACCGCCACCACCGTCCCCGGCCAGAACATCCACGTCGTCGGCAGCACGGCCGCCCTCGGCAACTGGGCACCGACCGCAGCTCTCCAGCTCGACCCGGCCGCATACCCGGTGTGGAAGCTCGACGTGAC
>RHMC01000179.1 GCA_003719395.1 Streptomyces altiplanensis | reverse complement strand
GCCGAGGCCTTCGACACCCTCTGCACCCGCTCCGCCCCCGCCGTCCTGGCCCAGACCTACCTCCTCACCGGAAGCCGGCACCTCTCCCGCGAGTCCATCGAGTACGCCTTCCACCTCGCCTGGCAGCGCTGGCCCGAGGTGGCCACCGACCGCGACCCGGCGGGCTGGGTCAGGGCAGTGGCGCACGAGTACGCGACCTCCCCCTGGCACCGGCTGCGCCTCACTCGCAAGCGCCCCGACCTGCCCCCCGGCGACCGCGACCCGCAGGTGCTGCTCGACGCGCTGCTGGCCCTGCCGCCCAGACACCGCCGCACCCTCCTGCTGTACGACGGACTCGGCCTCGGCCTCCCCGACACGGCGGCCGAGACCGAGGCGAGCACCCGGGCCGCCGCGAACCGCCTGCTCAACGCGCGCGCCGCGGTCGCGCAGCGGCTGCCGGCACTCGCGAACGCCCGTACCCCCGCCGAGCAGTCCGCGCTGTTCCACGAGCGCCTCAACGACCTCGCCGAGACCGGGCCGGTACCGCCCGTCAGGCTGCCGCCCGCCCGCGCCGTACGGAGGGGGAGCGAGCGCAGGACACGCTTCTGGACGCAGGCGACCGCCTGCTTCACCGCGGCGATCATCGGCGCCACAGGGTTCACCCTCACCACAGCGCCCACGCGGTACGAGCCCACGCCCGCGCCCGGCGAACCCGTCGGCGGCGTCCCGGTGTACGCCGGCCCGCAGACGCTCTCGCCCCAGGACGAGGAACTGCGCGACAAGCTCCGCACGGCTCCGACGAACGGCCCGCACCGCCTGCTCCCGGAAACCCGCTGACCGACTGACCGACTGACCGAACGCGAACGGGGCCCGTACCCCCTCACCAGGGGATACGGGCCGTACCGGACAACCGGAGCGCGAACGCGAGCACAGAAGCAGGCGCAGGCGCAGGCGCCGGAGCGGCGTACTAGCCGGCCAGGATGGCGCGCGCCAGCTTGGCGTCTCGGTCGGCGTCTTGCCGACCTTGACGCCCGCGGCCTCAAGGGCCTCCTTCTTGGCCTGTGCGGTGCCAGAAGAACCGGACACGATCGCGCCGGCGTGGCCCATCGTCTTGCCCTCGGGGGCGGTGAAGCCCGCGACGTAACCGACGACCGGCTTCGTCACGTTCTTCGCGATGTAGTCCGCGGCACGCTCCTCGGCGTCGCCACCGATCTCACCGATCATCACGATCAGGTCGGTGTCGGGGTCGGCCTCGAACGCCGCGAGGGCGTCGATGTGCGTCGTACCGATGACCGGGTCGCCACCGATGCCGACGGCGGACGAGAAGCCGATGTCACGGAGCTCGTACATCATCTGGTAGGTCAGCGTGCCCGACTTCGACACGAGACCGATGCGGCCGGGCTTGGTGATGTCGCCCGGGATGATGCCGGCGTTGGACTGGCCCGGGGTGATGAGACCGGGGCAGTTCGGGCCGATGATCCGCGTCTTGTTGCCCTTCGAGCCCGCGTACGCCCAGAAGGCGGCGGAGTCGTGGACGGCGATGCCCTCGGTGATCACGACGGCGAGCGGGATCTCGGCGTCGATCGCCTCGACGACGGCGGCCTTCGCGAAGGCGGCGGCACGAAGAGGACGGACACGTCGGCGCCCGTCTTCTCCATCGCCTCCTTGACGGAGCCGAAGACCGGTACCTCGGTGCCGTCGAAGTCGACGGACGTGCCGGCCTTGCGCGGGTTCACGCCACCGACGATGTTGGTGCCGTCGGCCAGCATGAGCTTGGTGTGCTTCATGCCGGTCGCACCGGTCATGCCCTGGACGATGACCTTGGATTCCTTGGTCAGGAAGATAGCCATGGTGTTCTGACCTCGTCCCTTACTTCGCAGCCGCGAGCTCGGCGGCCTTGTCGGCCGCGCCGTCCATGGTGTCCACGCGCTGCACGAGCGGGTGGTTGGCGTCGGAGAGGATCTTGCGACCGAGCTCCGCGTTGTTGCCGTCGAGACGCACGACCAGCGGCTTGGTGACTTCCTCGCCCTTGGTCTTGAGCAGCTCCAGGGCCTGGACGATGCCGTTGGCGACCTCGTCACAGGCGGTGATGCCACCGAAGACGTTGACGAACACGGACTTGACGTCCGGGTCGCCGAGGATGATCTCCAGGCCGTTCGCCATGACCTCGGCGGAGGCGCCACCACCGATGTCGAGGAAGTTGGCGGGCTTCACGTTGCCGTGGTTCTCACCGGCGTACGCGACGACGTCCAGGGTCGACATGACCAGACCGGCGCCGTTGCCGATGATGCCGACCTCGCCGTCCAGCTTGACGTAGTTGAGGTTCTTGGCCTTGGCGGCAGCCTCGAGCGGGTTGGCTGCGGCCTTGTCCTCGAGGGCCTCGTGCTCGGGCTGACGGAAGTCGGCGTTCTCGTCGAGAGACACCTTTCCGTCGAGCGCGATGATGCGGCCGTCGGCGACCTTCGCGAGGGGGTTGACCTCGACGAGGAGCGCGTCCTCGGCGACGAAGGTGTCCCACAGCGTCACCAGGACCTCGGCGACCTGCTCGGCGACCTCGGCCGGGAACTTCGCCTGGGCGACGATCTCGCGGGCCTTCTCGATGGTCACGCCCTCGACGGCGTTGACCGGCACCTTCGCGAGGGCCTCGGGGGTCTTCTCCGCGACCTCCTCGATGTCCATGCCGCCCTGGACGGACGCCATGGCGAGGAAGGTGCGGTTGGTCCGGTCGAGGAGGTACGAGACGTAGTACTCCTCCGCGATCTCCGGAGCGGTCTCGGCGATCATCACCTTGTGGACCGTGTGGCCCTTGATGTCCATGCCGAGGATGTCCGTCGAACGGGCAACAGCCTCGTCCGGGGTGGCGGCCAGCTTCACGCCGCCGGCCTTGCCGCGGCCGCCGACCTTGACCTGGGCCTTGACGACCGACTTGCCGCCCATACGCTCGGTGGCCTCGCGCGCCGCCT
This sequence comes from Streptomyces altiplanensis, assembly GCA_003719395.1. Classification (GTDB taxonomy): domain Bacteria; phylum Actinomycetota; class Actinomycetes; order Streptomycetales; family Streptomycetaceae; genus Streptomyces; species Streptomyces altiplanensis. The sequence continues at coordinate 9,353 of RHMC01000179.1, read as the reverse complement.
CAGGCGTCTCGATGACTTCACCGGCCAGCACCGGTACACCGTGCTTGGCGAAGAGGTCCCTCGCCTGATACTCGAACAGGTCCACGCGCGTTCCGTCCTTGTGATCGCGGTTTTTTGTCTGCGTGGGCGTGCCGCGAGGGCAACGTGACAGCGCTGTCACAAGGGAGGCGTACACGGTGTCCGATACGCGGCATGTCCGTCTCGCAGGTTATCCCCGCGACCCGTGGGTCCGTAAATCGCAGATCACACCTGAGCGGTGATACCGGTCACAGGTCGCACGTACGGCCGCGTCGGCAGAGACCGGCAGGGGGCCTTTGGCGGACCGGCGAGGGACACGGGACCGGGCGGCCCCCACCCCAATGAGGACCGCCCGGGGAACTTCGAACCGTGTGTCGGACGCCGGGCTCAGATGCCCTGGGTCAGGTACGACGCGTACCCCGGCGTGACCGAGAAGGCCGCGTCCTGGGCGCGCCGGAGACGGCGTTGCCGGCGAGCGGGGTCGAGGCGACCGTGCCCGACAGGTCCTGCGCGAACGGCTGGACCTCGGAGACGACACCGCCGGCGAACGGCGCCACGTCGCCGACGACACCGTGCGCGAACGGCGTCACGTCACCGACGACACCGCCCGCGAACGGCGTCACGTCACCGACGAGCGCCCTGGGCGAGACCGCCGACGTCGCGACCGCCTGTCCGGCGACCGGGAGCACACCGTCCACAGCGCGGGCGGCGTGGGCGGCAGCGCGTCCTGGGTGACGGCGTGGGCGAGCGGGGTGGCGTCCGCGACCGCGCCCTGGGCGTGGCCCTGGGCCTGGGCCGGCGTCCTGCTCGAGCTCGGAGGCGAAGGCGGAGAGCGGGCCGAAGAGGTAGTCGACCTCGTCCTGGGCGTCGGCTATGGAGGGCGCGTCGGCCGCGGAAGGGGCGGCGGGCAGGTCGTACGCCGGCAGCTGGGCCTCGGCGTACTGGTGAGCCTGCTCGGCGACACCCTGCACGCCGTGGTGGTGCACGTCGTGCGCGACGTCCTTGACGTCGGCATCGACGTCCTTGACCTCGATGTCCCTGACCTCGACGTCCTTGACCTCGATGTCCCTGACCTCGACGTCCTTGACCTCGGTGTCCTTGACGTCCTCGACCGTGTCGGAAACCGCGTCCGGGGTGGACAGCGGCACGGAGACGGGCAGCTCGGCCGCACTGGCGGCAGCGGTGCCGAGGGCCCACATACCGCCGGCGGTGGCGGCGACGGCGATGGAACGGCGGATGTTCTTGTTCATGCTTGCGTCGGATCCTTCGAGTTCATTCGGCTGTCCGGAGATTTCCGGATGGCGGGCAGACCTGTCCCGCCCCCGCGCGGCAGGTCATTGAGCGGGGACGGTCTGCCCTAGCCGGGGAATTCGAGGATTTCGTGCGGCCTGTCGTACGTCGGGGCGGCGGTCGCCGGCAACGTGGCCCCACGCACCAGCGCGAACCGGATGCCGCCCGTGAACGCGGCCGCGTGCTGATCGCCGGAGCGCGGCGCACTCCCGTCTCCGGCCGCCTGCCGTACGCCGTCACCTCACCGCCCGGCAGGTGCCGGTACGGGCACCTCCCCGCACTCCGCGCGGTCCGCGCTCCGGGGCGTGCCGTCGTGACGCCGGTCGGGGGCGTACCGGTGTTCGCCCACGCCCTCGCCGCTGCCGGCCAGGGTCGCAGTGTGGAGTACGGGCCCGCTCCCGGCTCGCTGCGTCCGGTCGCCGGAGCCCTGGTGTGCGGACTGCTCCAGCGCTGCGGGCACTTCGGGTCCGGGCGCCGCGGACACGGGCGCCTCGGGCACGGGTGCCGCGGACACGGGCGCCCGGGACACGGGTGCCCCGGACACCGGCAGCTCAGGCACCGGCGTCACGATCACCGGCAGCGCAGGCACGGTCGGCCGACGCCCGGTGACACGGTCCTTCAGCTCACCGACCGGCCGGACGACGCGCCGTACGGCCTCGGCCACCGGCTCTGCCGTCTCACGCACGGCCCGGGCGGCCTCGCCCACCACCGGTTGCCGCACCGCCGGCTCCCGCAGCCCCTGCTCCGGCAGCTCCGGCAGCTCCGGCTTCAGCGCCGGGGCCACGACAGCGGTGGCGTCATGGAGCAGCGGCGGTGTCTCGACGGCGTACGCCTGCCCGCCCCACAGGAAGCCCAGCGCCAGCAGGCCGCCCAGGAACAGCACCACCCGCAGCGCACGCCTCCGGCCCGCCCGGCGCGGTACGCGCGGGGCGGTGGCGGGAAGAGCGGCCACGGCAGTCAAGATGAACGGTGCCTTCGCAAGGGTTTGCGGGGATTCGCAGGAGTGCGCGAAGCCCCGGAGGAACGGGACGACGGCCGATGCTCGCACGAGCCTCCTGGGGGCGCGCAAGTCGCCTCCTACTGATGACCGGACATGTCGGTATGGGCAGCGGCCGCTTCTCTATCGCCGCGGCCATCACCTCCGGAAAAAGGTCCGGCGTACAGGCGAAGGCAGGGGCGCCGAGGGCCGCCAGGGCTGCCGCGTGCTCACGGTCGTAGGCGGGGGCGCCCTCGTCGGAGAGCGCGAGCAGGGCGACGAACTGCACGCCCGACGCCTTCATCGCCGCGACCCGCTTCAGCATCTCGTCCCGTATGCCGCCCTCGTAGAGGTCGCTGATGAGGACGACCACGGTGTCGGCGGGCCGGGTGATCTGCGACTGGCAGTAGGCGAGGGCGCGGTTGATGTCCGTACCTCCGCCCAGCTGGGTGCCGAAGAGGACGTCGACCGGGTCGTCCAGCTCGTCGGTGAGGTCGACGACGGCGGTGTCGAAGACGACGAGACGGGTGTTGATCGCGCGCATGGACGCCAGGACCGCGCCGAAGACCGACGCGTAGACGACGGATGCGGCCATCGACCCCGACTGGTCGATGCACAGGACGACGTCCTTCTTCACGGACTGCGACGCCCGCCCGTATCCGACGAGCCGTTCGGGTACGACGGTCCCGTACTCGGGGAGGTAGTTCTTGAGGTTGGCCCGGATCGTCCGGTCCCAGTCGATGTCCCGGTGGCGGGGGCGGCTGACGCGGGCGCTGCGGTCGAGGGCGCCGGTGAGTGTGGCCCTGGTGCGGGTCGCGAGGCGCTTCTCCAGGTCCTCGACGACCTTGCGCACGACGACGCGTGCCGTTTCCCGGGTCGTCTCGGGCATCGCCTTGTTGAGCGAGAGCAGCGTCCCGACGAGATGGACGTCCGCCTCGACGGCCTCCAGCATCTCCGGCTCCAGGAGCAGCGCCGACAGCCCCAGGCGCTCTATGGCGTCACGCTGCATGACCTGCACGACGGAGCTCGGGAAGTACGTACGGATGTCGCCGAGCCAGCGCGCCACGGACGGCGCGGAGGCACCGAGCCCGGCCGAGCGGCCGGCCGGACTGCCGCCGGAGCGGCCGGCATTGCGCCCACCGTAGAGCGCGCCGAGCGCACCGTCCATGGAGGCGTCCCGTCCGGCGAGCGCACACCCGGTTCCGTCACCCCCCTCCGCGCCCAGCACCAGCCGCCAGCGCCGAAGCCGCTCCCCGCTCCCGTCGTTCGCCTTCACGTCTCCCGCCTTCACGTCTCCCGCCTTCACGTCCCCGATCAGGCTCGCGCTCACGTTCATCGGGCCTCCCCCGCCGGTTCGTCGTGGTCCGCGCCCAGCAGGAGCCGCAGCACCGGCAGCACGGCGTCGGCGCGCTCCGCGTCGAGTCCGGGGCCGAAGCCGGGCGCACCGGCCTCCGTCCGCGCCGGGCGCGCGGCGGACGGGCCGCGCCGGACCAGTTCGCCCAGCGTGCGCCGCACTCCCGGCTCGTACGCCGAGAACGTGCGGCGCAGCAGTGGCAGTACGTCGGTGAACGCCTCGTCCGGCACACCGGTCAGCCAGGTGTCGACGATGACCGAGGAGCCGTTCGTCGTGCACGAGGAGCATTCCTCCGCCGGAGGCACCGCCGACGAAGCCCTCGATCCAGGCCGCGGCGTCGGCCGGCGGGGTGCCGGGCGAGAGGGCCAGCCCCATGAGGCGCGCCGCCTCGTCCTCCGCGATCCGCCCGTCGTCCAGCAGCAGCCGCACCGCCCGGCCCCGGATCACCCCACCGACGGCGTCCCGCCCAGGCGAGCGTGCGGAGCACCGACGCCCAACGCCCGCGCAGGTCACCGAGGTTGCCGAGATCGCCCGGTCCGGCACCGGCCAGGAGGCCGATCGCCGTGTGGACCGCGTCGAGGTGGCGGCGCATGTCCGCCGCACCGTCCGCGTCGAGACCGGTGCAGGCGGGCGGCAGCCCTACGCAGATCCGCTCGGCGAGACCCACCGCGACCTCGCCCAGCGCGACCGTGTCCGTGCCGCGCACATCGCCGTACCGCAGGGAACGGGCGAGCGCAGGCAGAGCCTGGGCCAGGTGGCCGACGTCCGCGTCCAGCGCGGCGCGGTCGGCGAGGGCCCGCATCACCACGGGCAGGGCATCGGGCAGCCCGGCCAGCAGGCACCGCTCGGCGAGGGCGGTGACGTCCGCGAGCACGGTGGCCGACACGGCCTGGGACTCGGCCTTGGCGGTGGCCGCGGAGAGCACCGTGGTGCCCCACACCCCGGCCTCCGCGACCCGTACCGAGAGTTCGGGCTCCCAGCGCAGCCGCCAGGTCTCCCGGAACGTCCCCGTGCTCCCCCGCGCCGCGGCCGGCTCGCCCCAGCCGACGGACAGGAGCCGCAGCCGGTGCAGCAGCAGGCTGCGCGCCGCGTCGGTGTCCTTGCGCAGGTCGAGTTCGAGCTCCCGTTCCCGCGGCTCCGGCTTGAGCCGCAGGCTGCGCTGGGTCCGGGTGAGGTCGCGTTGCAGCGGTACGGCGGGCGCCGTGTCCGGGACCTCGCCGAGTACCTCACCGACGACGAGTCTGTCGTGCACGAGCGCGAGCGGTACGTCGGAGCCCTCGCACATCACGGCCCGGACGGCGTCGGTCACTTCGGTGAGCCCCGCGAGCGGGCGGCCGCGCATGGCGGCGAGCGTCCCGGCGAGCCGGACGGCCTCGATGACGTGGGCGGAGGAGACCATCCGGTCCTCGTCCCGCAGCAGCCCCGCGACCTTGGTCATCCAGCGTTCGACAGGGCGGTCGGGGGCGCCGAAGAGGTGTCCGTACCAGCCGGGCGACTCGATGCCCGCGCCGTACCCGCTGCGCCGGGCCAGCCTGCGGTGGGTCCAGGGCACCCAGGTCATCTCGGCCCTGACCTTGGGCAGGCCCTTGAGCAGTGCCCGGTCGGCGGTGACGGTCGAGACCTTCGCGCCGAGTGCCGGCAGGTGCCACGCGCCGCAGACGACGGCGAAGCCGTCGCCGAACTCCTTGCGCGCGGAACGGAGCTGGAGCCTCATGTACGCCTCGCGCACCCGGTCGCGGGTGTGCCCGCCGTCTCCGTACGCCTCGCGCAGGGCGCCCATGGCCTCGGCGAGCGCCTCGAACGGCGCGAACGGACCGGCTTCCCCGTCTCTGCCCCCGTCCCCGTTCCCGCGGTGCTCGACCACGTCCTCCCACCACCGCTCCGGATCGTCGTACCCGGCGGCCTCCGCGAGCACTCCGACCGGGTCGACGGCAAGGGACTCCGCCGGCTCGCCCTCCGCGTCCCCCTCCCCTGCCCCTTCCTTCTCCTCCTCCGCCAGTGCCAGGGAATGCGCCGCCGGAAGGTCGATGAAGCGGACCGGCACGCCGTGTCCGAGAGCCCACCGGATCGCGACCCACTCGGGGGAGAACTCGGCCAGCGGCCAGAACGCGGCCCGCCGCGGGTCGTCGGTGACGTGCGCGAGCAGGGCCACGGGCGGGCGCATCGCCTCGTCGGCCGCGAGCGGCAGCAGGGCGTCGCCCTCGGGCGGCCCCTCGATCAGTACGGCCCGGGGCCGCGCGGCGTCGAGCGCCCCGCGCACCGCACGGGCCGAGCCGGGCCCGTGGTGGCGCACGCCCAGCAACAGCGGGCCGGGCGTCATCCCGAGACCTCCCGGCAGGCACGGTAGAAGTCCTTCCAGCCGTCCCGTTCGCGGACGACCGTCTCCAGGTACTCCTGCCAGACGACGCGGTCGGCCACCGGGTCGCGCACGACCGCGCCGAGGATGCCGGCCGCCACGTCGCCGGAGCGCAGCACACCGTCCCCGAAGTGCGCGGCGAGGGCCAGGCCGCCGGTGACGACGGAGATCGCCTCGGCCGTGGACAGCGTGCCCGAGGGGGACTTGACCTTCGTGCGGCCGTCGGTTGTGATGCCGTCGCGCAGCTCGCGGAAGACGGTGACGACGCGCCGGATCTCGTCGAAGCCGTCGGGCGCGGCCGGCAGGTCGAGGGAGCGCCCCATCTGGCCGACGCGCCGCGCCACGATGTCGACTTCGGCCTCCGCCGTCTCGGGCAGCGGCAGTACGACGGTGTTGAACCGGCGGCGCAGCGCGCTGGAGAGGTCGTTGACCCCGCGGTCGCGGTCGTTGGCGGTGGCGATGAGGTTGAAGCCGCGGACGGCCTGCTGCTCCTGCCCCAACTCGGGGATGGGCAGGGTCTTCTCCGACAGGATCGTGATCAGGGTGTCCTGCACGTCGGCCGGGATACGGGTGAGTTCCTCGACCCGCGCGGTCATGCCGTCGGCCATGGCCCGCATGACGGGACTGGGCACGAGCGCGTCGCGGCTAGGGCCCGTGCGCGAGCAGCCGGGCGTAGTTCCAGCCGTAGCGGATGGCTTCCTCGGGCGTCCCCGCCGTGCCCTGCACGAGCAGGGTCGAGTCGCCGCTGACGGCGGCGGCGAGATGCTCGGACACCCAGGTCTTGGCGGTGCCGGGGACACCGAGCAGCAGCAGCGCCCGGTCGGTGGCGAGCGTGGTGACGGCGACTTCGACGATCCGGCGCGGCCCCACGTACTTGGGTGTGATCACCGTGCCGTCGGGCAGGGTCCCGCCAAGCAGGTACGTGGCCACGGCCCACGGCGAGAGCAGCCACCTGGCGGGCCGCGGCCGGTCGTCGGCCGCGGCCAGCGCCTTGAGCTCGTCGGCGAACGCGTCCTCGGCGTGCGGCCGCAGGGCCTCGCCGGTGTCCGTACGTGCGACGGCGTTGGTTTCGGGCACGGTCATGGATCCCCCTCCAGATTTCCCGGATGTGGGATCCACCGTGCACCACGCCACTGACAACCGGCCGTAGCCGCAGGTCAGGGCCCAAACGGCAGCCTGCGGAAGTTACTGCGCGATCGGGGAGACCGCGATGCAGCCGAGCAGGGCCTTCTCGCCGGTCGCCTCCTTGATCGTCTTGCCCTTGTAGACGACCTTGCAGGTCAGGTCGGCGGTGTCCGTGATGCTGATCGGGGACACGGCGGGCGGCATGATGCCGCGCAGCGTGACCGTCTTCTTCCACGGCAGCGCGGGCTTCTTGACCGACACCATCTTCGGGTCCATGGCCGAGCCCCCACCGCCCGCGTACTCGATGGACTCGACGGCCTTGCCGGTGACCTCGTACGTGACCTCGTACTTCTCGTCGATGGCCTTGTCGACCTGCTCGACGCCCTCGTCCTTGGCGGCTTCGGTCACCTCGGAGCAGGCGCCCAGGCCGAACGTGAGGCCGGTGACGGCGGCGGCACAGACAGCGGTACGAACGATGCGGTTCATGTGTGATCCCCCCGGATCTGTAGATAAGGAGATCGCACCCAATCGCAAAGGCGAAGTCAAGTCAAATTGCGGCCGGTTCCGCGAATTCGCAGGTCAACACCGATTGTCAGTGGTGGCCCGTAGCGTCTTTCCCATGAATCAGCAGGGGGTGCGCTGGACTGCGGAACAGGTGCTGGCCTTGGCTCCTGACGACGCGTCACGCAGAGCGGGAAGCAGGCTCGGCACGGCCGGGCCGTGGTCGGAGGCCGGAAGCAGCGGTTCGGGGGCCGTGTGGGGGCTGTGCAAGGGCAGCGGCAGCACGCCCTACCGGACGGTGGTCGACACGACGGGCACCGGCCCCGCCTGCAAGTGCAGCTGCCCGAGCCGGAAGTTTCCGTGCAAGCACGCGCTGGGTCTGCTGCTGCTCTGGGCCGCGGACGAGGCGGCCGTGCGGGACACGGAGGTGCCGCCGGACTGGGCCGGGGAGTGGGTGGAGGCCCGCAGGAGACAGGCCGGACAGAAGCGGGACCGGGGCAGGCCGGACGGTGCCTCGGGACCGTCCGCCGGGGCGGCCGGATCCGAGGCGGCGAAACGCAGGGCCGAGCAGCGCGCCGAGCGGATCACCCTGGGGGCCACGGAGCTGGAGCAGCGCCTGACCGATCTGCTGCGCGGCGGTCTCGCCACCGCCGAGCAGACGGGTTACGGGCTGTGGGAGGAGACGGCCCGCCGCATGGTCGACGCCCAGGCTCCGGGACTGGCCGCGCGGGTGAGGGAGTTGGGTGCCATACCGGCGTCGGGGCCCGGCTGGCCGGCGCGGCTGCTGGAGGAGTGCGCGCTGCTGCACCTGCTGGACGCGGCCTGGCTGGGCCGCGACCGGCTGCCGGAGCCGCTGGCCGCCACCGTGCGGACACGCGTCGGCCTCACCGCGCCCGCCGGGGGCCCGCCGGTCCGGGACCACTGGCTGGTGCTCGCCCAGTACGACACCGCCGACGGCAAGCTGGTCACGCGCCGCATATGGCTGCACGGCAGGGAGTCCGGGCGTACGGCGCTGGTGCTGTCCTTCGGCGCCGGGAGCCGCGCGCCCGAAGTCGCCCTGCCCGCAGGTCTGATGCTCGACGCCGAGCTCACGTACTACCCCGGCGGGGGGCAGCTCAGGGCGGACGTGGGCGAACGGTTCGCCCACCCGGTCCCGATCGACGCCCCGCCGCCCGGCATCGGCAGCGCCGAAGCGGTCGGCGCCTACGGGAGGGCCCTGCGCGACGACCCGTGGCTCGGCTCCTGGCCGGTCACCCTGGACCGCGTCGTACCGGTCCCCTCCGGCGACACCTGGCAACTGGCCGACGCGGAAACGGATTCGGCCCTGCCCGTCGATCCTGCGGCACTGTCCCGCCCCGGGCTGTGGAAGCTCGTCGCCCTGTCGGGCGGCGGCCCCGTCACGGTCTTCGGCGAGTGCGGCCACCGCGGCTTCACTCCGCTGACGGCCTGGGCCGACGGCTCGGCGGAAACCGTCCCGCTCATCGAAACCTGACCGTACGGAGGGACCGATGACCACCCACACCGTCCACACCACCAGCACGGCAGCGGGCACCACGGCAGCGGACGCCACGGCCACGACCGCCTGGGAAGAGCTCGTCACCACCGCGTGCTCGGCACCGACGCCGTACGCCGCCACCCGGCGCCGCGGCACCCGGCAAGGACGCCCCGGCCGCGCTGCTCGACGCCGCCGCGCGGCAGACCGTACGCCGCAGGGCGGGGCTGCCTCCCGGCAC
>RHMC01000178.1 GCA_003719395.1 Streptomyces altiplanensis | reverse complement strand
GCCGCCGCGCCGGCGCCCGGCCTCGCCCGTCGCGCAGCCGGTCCAGCAGACCGGGCGACGGCCGCTCGGGCAGGAGCACCCCGGCGCTCCCGTCGGGGCAGGCGTACGCGGCCAGCGCCGGCTCGATCCCGGCGAACTCACCGAGCCGCACGGTGCACGTCGCGCAGCCGGCCAGGTGTTCCTCGAAGCGGAACGAATCCGCTGGACCGAGGACGCCGAGCGCGTACGCGCCGACGTCCCGGTGCCGCTGGTTCGGGCTCATGGGACAGTTCCTCGGAGATCTCGCGCGGTTCGCGGTTCGTGGTTCGCTGAACAGGCAGCCGGGCCGGCAGGTCGTCCTCAGGTACGGAATCCGCGGAGGTTGTGCTCACGCGAGGAGACGTCCGGCCGGACCGCCCGTGGCCGGACCCGTATGTCCGGGCCACCCGGTCTGCTCCTACACTCCGGACCATGTTGCGCGCACTGGCTGTCGACGACGAACGACCGGCACTGGAGGAACTCCTCTACCTGCTGCGTGCCGACCCCCGGGTCCGCAGCGCCGAAGGGGCCACCGACGCCACCGAGACCCTCCGCCGGATCAACCGCGCACTCGACGCGGGGCCCGACGGCGACGACGCCATCGACGTCGTCTTCCTCGACATCCACATGGCCGGACTCACCGGCCTCGACGTCGCACGGCTCCTCGCCGGGTTCGCCCGCCCGCCGCTCATCGTCTTCGTCACCGCCCACGAGGGTTTCGCCGTCCAGGCCTTCGACCTCAAGGCCGTCGACTACGTGCTCAAGCCGGTCCGCGGGGAGCGCCTCGTCGAGGCCGTGCGCCGCGTCTGCGACCAGGTCGACGCGAGCCCCGCCCCCGCGGCGGCGGCCCCGCCCGCCGTCCTGCCGCAGACCGCCGCCGACCAGATCCCCGTGGAACTGGGCGGCGTCACCCGCTTCATCCCGATGTCGTCGCGTACGTCGAGGCGCAGGGGCAACTACGCCCGCCTCCACACGCACGCCGGCAGCCACCTCGTCCGCATCCCGCTCTCCACCCTGGAGGAGCGCTGGGCCGCCCGCGGCTTCGTCCGGATCCACCGGCGCCACCTCGTCGCCCTGGGCCGCATCGACGAACTGCGGCTGGACGCCGGGGCGACGACCGTACGCGTCGGCGACGCCGAACTCTCGGTGAGCCGCCGCCACGCGCGCGAGCTCCGCGACCTGCTGATGTGCCGCGCGCACGGCTGACCGCCGGCCCTCCCCGGGCGCCGTTCACCGCCGTACAACCGCCGCCCGCCGACCCGGACCCGCCGACGGCCCGCGCTGCCGCCGCGCGTCGCCTACGCTCGGTCCGGCCACCGTCCCGAGGAGCCCGATGTCCGAACTCGACGCGCTGCAGGAGGCGCTCCGCGGCCTGCCGCCGACCCGGCCGTCCGACGCGCGCGACCTCGAAGCGCTGCTGACCGGGGTCAAGAGCGCGGCGGGCCGCTGGGCCGATGTGCTGTACGAGGTGCAGGAGTCCGCACGGAGCATCGCCGGGCCGCGCACCGCCGCCGCCCTGGAGGTCGCCTTCCGCAGGGCCGAGGAGTCGTATGTCGAGCTGGAATTCGCGCTGCGCGACTGCGTCCGGAAGACCGGCCGCCACCAGCTCGGCCGCTGACCCTACCCACCGTAATCACCGCTGCGTAGACTCGCGCCGATGTCCGCAGACCAGCCGTCCTCAGACCGCCCGCAGCCCCGCCGCGAAACCGTCACCGGAGTGCCCCGCAGCGCCCGCCGGCCGCCCGGGCACGCCCCGGCGCGGTCCGAGATCACCGAGCAGACCACCCTGGGAGCGACGTACGTACGCTCCTGATGCGCAGCCAGCTGCGGGCGGCACTGATCTCGCTGGGCGCGCTCACGCTCCTCGTCGGCTCGCTGCCCCTGCTCTTCGCGCTGCCGGAGGTCTTCACCGCTTCCGACCTGCCGTCGCCCGCTCCCTTCGTCTGGGCGACGCTCGGTGTGGGGGTCTACCCGGTCATGTGGCTGATCGCCCGCTGGTACGTCCGGCGCGCGGAGCGCAACGAGCGCGCGTTCAGCAGGCTCGTCGAAGGACGCTGAGTGAACCAGGCGTACGCGGTGGCCGCCGTCACCGTCGTCGTGCTCGCCACCGTGCTCATCGGCGCGCTCGGCCTGCGCATATCCCGCACCACCTCGGACTTCTACGTCGCGTCCCGCAGCGTCAAGCCCGGCCTGAACGCCGCCGCCATCAGCGGCGAGTACCTCTCCGCCGCCTCCTTCCTCGGCGTCGCGGGCCTGGTCCTCCTCCAGGGCCCCGAAATGCTCTGGTACCCGGTCGGTTACACCGCCGGATACCTCGTCCTCCTCGTCCTCGTCGCGGCCCCGCTGCGCCGCTCCGGGGCGTACACCCTCTCCGACTTCGCCGAAGCCCGCCTCGAATCCCCGCAGGTCCGCAAACTCGCCAGCCTCTTCGTCGTCGGCATCGGGTGGCTCTACCTGCTGCCCCAGCTCCAGGGCGCCGGCCTGACCCTGGAGATACTCACCGGAGCGCCCGACTGGATCGGCGGCCTCGTCGTGGCGCTCGTGGAGACCGGGGCGGTGGCGGCCGGCGGGATGCGCAGCATCACCTTCGTGCAGGCCTTCCAGTACTGGCTCAAACTCACCGCACTGCTCGTCCCCGCGCTCTTCCTCACCGTCGCGTGGCTGGGTGACGACGCCCCGCGCGCCCGGTTCGCGGAGCCCGCGACCTTCCGCGCGTACACGGAGGTACGCATCGACGACACCGTACGCATCGACCTCGCCCGGCCGCTGCGCGTCACCGCGACCGGCACCGTCGACGGCCGGCGCCACGACGGCGCGTCCCTCGCCCTCGACGCGGGCGTCCACCGCATCGGCGCGGGTACGGAACTGGGCTTTCCCGCGCACGCCCAGGTCCCCCGGAAGGCGGACGCCGAGCGGACGGGCGCGTCCAGCTGGTCGCAACCGCCGGCCGGCAGCCGCGAGGACCATCCGCTGTACGCGACGTACGGGCTGATCCTCGCCACCTTCCTCGGCACCATGGGGCTGCCGCACGTCGCCGTGCGCTTCTACACCAGCCCCAACGGCACCGCCGCGCGCCGCACCACCCTCGTCGTCCTCGGCCTGGTCCGGCGTCTTCTACCTGCTGCCCCCGGTGTACGGCGCGCTCGGCCGGATCTACGCCCCCGAGCTGTCCCTCACCGGGGAGGCGGACGCCGCCGTCCTCGTCCTGCCCGACCGGATCGTCGGCGGCGTCGGCGCGAACCTGCGCGGGGCGCTGCTCGCGGGCGGGGCGTTCGCGGCGTTCCTGTCCACCGCGTCGGGGCTGACCATGTCGGTCGCGGGTGTCCTGACCCAGGACGTCCTCCCGCCCCGCGGTGTACGGCACTTCAGGCTCGCCACCGTCATCGCCATGGCGGTGCCGCTCGGCCTGAGCATCGTGACGGTCAACGTGCCGGTCGCCGACGCCGTGGGCCTGGCCTTCGCCGTGTCCGCGTCCTCCTTCTGCCCGCTCCTCGTCCTCGGCATCTGGTGGCGGGGGCTCACCCCGCCGGGCGCCGTGGCCGGTCTCGTCGTCGGCGGCGGGGCCGCGCTGACCGCCGTCATGGCGACCAGGGCGGGGCTCCCGGCGGACGGCTGGCCGCACTCGCTGCTGGCCTGGCCCGCCGTCTGGTCGGTGCCGCTCGGTTTCCTGACGATGGTGCTGGAGTCGACTGGCGACCCGTGACCGCATACCTGCCGGGACCGCCGCGACCCTGGCCAGACTTCACCTGCCGGAGGACCTGATGACGAAGGCCGACACGGGAGCGGGCGGGCGACGATGACCGGAATTCGACATCGCGTCGCTGGACCGCCGCCGGCGCCGTACTCCTCGCCGCGGGCGTCGTTCTCGGCCGGGTCACCGCCGGCCGCGGGCGCGGCGAGGACCTCGACCTCGGCACGCCCGTCGAGCGCGCCACCTTCCACACCCTGCACACCGCCTCGCTCGCCGCGCCCCCGCTGCGCGCCGGCCTCACCGAGGACACCGCCCGCAAGGCCGCCCGCCGGCTGCGTTCCCTGCTGGGCACCGAGGCACTGTGCCTCACCGACCGCGAGTCCGTGCTCGCGTGGGACGGGCCCGGCGGCGATCACCACAGAGAGCTGGTGATGCGGCGGGTACGGGAGATGCTCGACTCCGGGCGGAGCCAGAGCCTGCGCAGCGACTGCGACGACCTCCAGTGCCCGCTGCGGTGGGTGGTGATCGCGCCGCTGACCGGTGAGGAAGGGGTGCTGGGCGCGCTCGTCGCGTACGGGTCGCGGGAGTCGGCCGTCCTGGTGAGAGCCGCCACCGAGGTGGCCCGCTGGGTTTCCGTACAGCTGGAACTGGCCGAGCTCGACCGTTCACGCACCCGGATCGTAGAGGCGGAGATCCGTGCCCTGCGCGCCCAGATATCGCCGCACTTCATCTTCAACTCGCTCGCCGCCATCGCCTCGTTCGTCCGCACCGACCCCGAGCGCGCCCGCGAGCTGCTCCTGGAATTCGCGGACTTCACCCGCTACTCCTTCCGCCGGCACGGCGACTTCACCCACCTCGCCGACGAGCTGCGCTCCATCGAGCAGTACCTGGCGCTGGCCGGTGCCCGCTTCGGCGACCGCCTCAAAGTGACGCTCCAGGTGGCCCCCGAGGTGCTGCCGGTCGCGCTGCCCTTCCTCTGTCTCCAGCCGCTCGTCGAGAACGCCGTCAAGCACGGTCTGGAGGACTCCAGGGACGAGTTCAAGGTCACCATCGCCGCCCGGGACGCGGGCGCCGAGGCCGTGGTCGTCATCGAGGACAACGGCGTCGGCATGGACCCGGAGCGGTTGCGGCGGATCCTCGCGGGCGAGCACACCACCTCGTCCGGCATCGGCCTGTCCAACGTCGACGAGAGGCTGCGCCAGGTGTACGGGGACGACTACGGCCTCGTGATCGAGACGGGCGTGGGCGCGGGCATGAAGATCACGCTGCGGTTTCCCAAGTACCGCGCGGGGGTGCACCCGGCGGCGCCCGCCGGACGCGACCGTGATCAGAAGAGGTGGATGGCGAGATGACCGAGCGGCAGCCCCAGCTGCCAGGCCGGGGTCCACACCTGCTCGCTCTCGTCCACGCCGAGGGTCCGCCGCCCGGTGCGAGGGGAGCGCGCCGCCGAGGTCGGCGGCGAGGAGCTCCGTCTCGCCGAGCCACCGCCATGACGCCAGGGCCAGTTCCAGATCGGGACTGACCACCGCCACTTCGCCGGGGCGGGCCCCGGCGGTGCGGTCGGCGAACCGCTCCCGCACCCATGACTCCCAGGGGTGGCCGTACGTGGTGAGCGAGAGCCACTCGTCGAGGCTGGAGACGACGCGGATGCCGGACAGCTCGTCCGAACGGTCGGAGAGATAGATGGTGAGCGCCAGGGTCTCCCGGCCGGCCCTGAACTCCAGCGTGCCGGGCGGGACCAGATTGCCCGTCCGCAGCAGTTCGTCGGCGATGTACTCGGCGTACAGCCAGGCCATCGGTACCGCGATCTTCTCCCCGCTGGTGCCATTCGTACTCTCGGGCAGCACAGCACTCCACCTTCTCCCGCACTGAATCTGTTCTGTGTTTCCTGGGGTACCGCCGAGCTTTCACTCTCGAAGACGCACAGCGTGCCGTCTTTACTCAACTTGACGCTGTCGTTTCGAAATCGGCCTGCTCTGCACGGGTACGGGAGGGTGAGGACGTGTCCAGCGGTGCGGGCGGGACGAAGGTGTCTCAGGCGGCGTCGCGACCGTATCCGGGAAGCACCTTACGCAGGGCGCGCAGGGCGTAGTACGTACGGGACTTGACCGTGCCGGCCGGTATGCCGAGCGCTTCGGACGCCTCCGCCACGGACCGGCCGCGGAAGTAGACCTGTGTCAGCACCTCGCGGTGCTCGCACCGCAGCGCCTTGACGGCCTCGCGCACATCGAGAGCCGTCACCGAGCGCTCCACGTGGTCGTCGGGGAGCGCGGACTGTTCGAGTACGTCGCACCCGACCTCGTGCGGCCTCGCCCGCCTCGCCCGCCTGGCGTCGATCGCGAGCCTGCGGCCCACCGTGAAGAGCCAGGGGCGCATCGAGCCGTGGTCGCTCGCCAGCGCCTCGGGATGCTGCCAGGCCCGTACCAGGGTTTCCTGGAGGAGATCCTCGGCGCGCTGGCGGTCCCCGTACGTGAGGCCCAGCAGAAAGCCGAACAGCGCCCTTCCGTGCTCGCGCTGGAGGTCGGCGATGGCTCGTTCGTGGGTGTGCTGTTCGAGGGAGGGGGGCACCGTTGACGTCCCTTCGGGAGACCGGGTGGCCGTTGGCCGGACGGCGGCGAAGATATCCGCCGCCCGGCGGATGCGCGGCGGCGCGGGAAGCGGCGGCCGAACGGGCGGCAGGGGCCGTGCGGTGAGCGGTCGAACGGTGCGACGAATGGCACGACGAACGGTCGCAATCGTGCGTCTGTTCCGGTGACGGAAACGGCCGTGTCGCTTGACACGTCAAGGGCCGGTCTATGGATTCATTTGTCCTATAGTCATACAAAACGGAAGTCGGTCCGATGGCGAAGAGAAAGCTGCGAGGGGTGGCGGCCACGGCCGCGCTGCTGATCCTGGGCGTCACCGCGTACACCGGATGCACCGGCGGCCTGCCGACGGCGCGCGTGCCCGCCCCGGAGGGAGAGCTGGCGGGCGGTGCGGGCCGCGAGCAGCGGGGCTTCACCCTCGTCGCATCGGGCGACGTGCTCCCGCACGCGTCGATCATCCGGCAGGCCCGCGCCGACGCGGGCGGCGACGGCTACGACTTCACGCCGATGTTCACCGGCGTGAAACCGGTCGTCTCCGAGGCCGACCTGGCGATCTGCCACATGGAGACGGTGTACGGCCCCGACGGCGGCCCGTACACCGGCTATCCCGCCTTCCAGTCGCCGCCCGAGGTGGCCGAGGGGCTGCGCGCCACCGGCTACGACTCCTGCTCCACCGCCTCCAACCACACCCTGGACGCGGGTGCCGAGGGCATCGACAGGACCCTCGGCGCGCTCGACAGGGCCGGTATCAAGCACGCGGGCTCGGCGCGGACGGCGGCCGAGGCCCGGAAGCCCGCCTGGCTGAAGGGCGGCACCGCCAAGGTCGCCCAGCTCGCGTACACCTACGGCACGAACGGCTATCCGCTGCCCGAGGAGCGGCCGTGGGCGGTGAACCTGATCGACCGGGAGAAGATCGTCGCCGACGCGCGGGCGGCCAGGAAGGCGGGCGCCGACGTGGTCGTCGTCTCGCTGCACTGGGGCACGGAGTGGCAGGACGACCCCGACGAGCAGCAACTGGAGCTCGGCAGGGCGCTCACCGCGTCGAAGACCGGCGACCGCCCCGACATCGACCTGATCCTCGGTACGCACGCGCACGTCCCGCAGGCGTACGAGAAGGTCAACGGCACCTGGATCGTCTACGGCATGGGCGACCAGATCGCCGGGGCGATGGTCGACCACTCGGGCGCGTACGACCCGCGCGGCAACCAGGGCACCATCGGCCGCTTCACCTTCGCCCCGCCCGCACGGCCGGGGCAGCGCTGGGACGTGCGCAAGGCGGAGTTCATCCCGCAGTGGTTCGACACGCAGGCGGGGCGGGCGGTGAACCTCAACACGGCGATCGCGGGCGGCGCGGACCACACGGAGGTACGCGACCGGATCCGCAGGATCGTCCTCGGCCGGGCCGCGGCCGAGGACGGTCTGAGGATGGGGAAGTAGCCGGATCCGCTACTTCTCGCCGCGCGTCTCCACCGCGGGCGGTGTCTTCGCCAGCGCCGACTTCCGGTACGAGTAGGCGAAGTAGATGACCAGGCCGAGTGCGAACCACGCGGCGAAGCGGAGCCAGGTCTCCCAGGCCAGGAACGTGATCAGCCAGAGCGAGAACACCACTCCGATCGCCGGCACGAACGGCATGCCGGGAGTGCGGAAGCTGCGCGGCAGGTCCGGCTGCCGGTAGCGCAGCACGATCACCGCGGTGCACACCACGGCGAACGCCAGCAGGATCCCGATGTTGGTCAGTTCGGCCGCCTCGCCGATCGGCAGGAACCCGGCGATCAGCGCCGAGGCGACCCCCACGATCCAGGTCACCCGGACCGGCACGTGCCGCGTCGGGTGCGTCTTGGCGAACCAGCGGGGCAGCAGCCCGTCGCGGCTCATCGAGAACCACACCCGGGTGACACCCAGCATGAAGGTGAACATCACCGTGAGGATGCCGATGATGGCGCCCACCGCGATCACGTCCGCGAGCGCACCGAGCCCCACCGACTGGAACGCCGTCGAGAAGCCGCTCTCCGGGTCGATCTCCGTGTAGTTCTGCATGCCGGTGAGCACCAGGGTGGCCAGTACGTACAGCACCATCGAGATCGCGAGCGAGTACAGGATCGCCTTCGGCATGTGGCGCTGCGCGTCCTTGGACTCCTCGGCCGCCGTCGACATGGCGTCGTACCCGAAGACCGCGAAGAACACCGTCGCCGCACCGGTGAAGGCCCCGCCGACCCCGAACGGGAAGAAGGGGCTGTAGTTGCCGGTGTTGACGTGGAAGAAACCGACGACGATCACGAGCAGCACGACCAGGACCTTCAGCACCACCACGACCGTCTCGAAGCGCGCGGCGCTCTTGATGCCCAGCGTCAGCAGATACGCGATGAACAGGCACAGCACCGCCGCGAACAGGTCGACCTTGTGGCCTGAGCCGGTGCCGGGCGCGCCCAGCATCCAGACGGGCAGCTCGGCTCCCATGTCCTCGATCAGGAAGTTGAAGTAGCCGGAGATGCCGATCGCGACCACCGCCACGATCGCCGTGTACTCCAGCAGCAGGTCCCAGCCGATGAACCAGCCCGCGAGTTCACCGAGGACCGCGTAGCCGTAGGTGTACGCCGAACCCGCCTTCGGGATCATTCCCGCGAACTCGGCGTAGGAGAAGGCCGCGGCCGCGCTCGCCACGCCCGCGATCAGGAAGGAGATGAGCACCGCCGGGCCCGCCGTGCCGTTCGCGACCGTACCGGCGAGGGTGAAGATGCCCGCACCGATGATGCCGCCGACGCCGATCGCGGTGAGCTGCCAGAGGCCCAGGGTCCTGGTGAGCCGCTCGCCGGCGTCGCCCGGCCCTTCCTCCTCGATCTGTTCGATCGGCTTGCGGCGCAGTACGCCCCGCCCCGTCCGGAGTCCGGCCATGAGTGATCCCTCCGCAGGCGACTGTCGGCTGATAGCGGGCTCATGATGACCCGGGGGAGACCGGGGCGAAAGGCGGCGTACGCCAAGTGGAGTCCTGGTCCGCCGCGGTTACGGCACGACGGTGACGGGCCAGCGCCCCGCCTTCACCAGCCGCAGCGCCACCGAGCCGATGAACCGGTGGCCCGCCGACTCCGAGGCCCCGACGACCACGGCGTCCGCCTTGAGTTCGTCGGCCGCCGCCACCAGGCCGTTGTACGGGTCGCCGCGGAAGGTGTGGAACTCCCAGCGCACCTCGAAGGTGCCCTTCGTCCGCTCCGCCGCGGTGCGGACCTCCGCCATCAGGTCCTGCGCGATCGCCTCGCGTGTCCGCGAGCGGCACCCCGACCCCGAGCGCGGCCCCGGCCGACATCAGCGGCTGTACGTAGACCAGAGCCAGCAGCGCGTTCTGCCGGCGGGCGAGACCCGCCGCGTACGCGGCCGCGCGGAGCGAGGAGTCGGATCCGTCCAGGCCCGCGACGATCACCTTGGGGCCGTCGGTCCCGCGTTCGAACTGGTGGCGCTGCTGCTCTGTCACAGCAGGGAGGTTATCCGGCACCGGCGGGCTCGTCCCATCGGGTGCTTCGGCCGCCGCCGCCGGTGTGGACCGGGCCGCGGGGCCTGCGGCCGTGCGAGCTATAAGTCATGAAAAACGATCAGATTAATCCGGGGCGCCGAGCGATGCTGCGCCTCGCCGCCTGCCTGGGAGCCGTCACCGTCGTGCGGTTCCTGGGCCCGGACCGGGCCGAGGCACCGAGCCGCTTCCCGTCGGGGCCGCCGCCTGCGGCGGGGCCGCAGGCCGCCCCGCCGGTCAGGGCCTCGGCGTACCGGCTGCGGCCCCACGACGGCGTACGCACCGCCCAGTTCCGTGCTCGCGCGCCCGCCGGTGCGCCGGCGGCCCTTCCTGCGGATGGCGGGGATCGGCCGCTCCATGGTGCTGACCTTCGACGACGGACCGGATCCGCGCTACACCCCGGCCATCCTGCGCACGCTGCGGCGCTACGACGTACGCGCGATGTTCTTCGTGTGCGGGGAAATGGCCGTCGAGAACCGGGACCTGCTGCGGGAGATGGCCGACGACGGGCACGTCGTCGGCAACCACTCCTGGTCCCACCCGTTGATCCCGCGGCTGTCACCGGACGGCATCCGCTCCGAGCTGGGGCGGACGAGCGAGATCGTCGAGCGGACCGTCGGGGACGCGCCCGACTGGTACCGCGCGCCGTACGGCGCCTGGAACCGCCGCTCCTTCGAGATCGGCGCGGAGCTGGGCATGGAACCGCTCGGCTGGACCGTCGACACGCTGGACTGGCGCGAGCCGGGCGTCAGGGCCATCTCGTCCGCCGGGTGCGCGAGCGGCGCGGGCCCCGGCGTGGTGGTGCTCTCGCACGACGCGGGGGGCAACCGGCAGCAGAGCGTGGCGGCGCTGCGGACGTACCTGCCGCAGCTGCTCGACGCGGGCTACCGCATCACGGTGCCCAGCACCGCGCCCCGGGCGTGAGTGCCTTCCGGGTGCCTTCCTGACCGCTGTCCCCGGATCTCCACCTGTCGTCACCCGTCAGCGGGTGGCGACCAGGTGGCGAAGGCGACGACGTTGCCGGTGTAGCCGTCCGTCTTCGAGTAGCCGCCGCCGCAGGTGATCACGCGCAGCTCCGGCCGGCCCGTGTCGCCGTACACCCGGGGGCCGGGGAAGTTCTCCTTCGAGAAGACCTCGACGCCGTAGATCTTGAAGATCGCGACGTGGCCGTCGTAGCGGGTCACCTCGATGCGGTGGCCCTTCTTGAGCGAGCCCAGGTTGAAGAAGACCGCGGGCCCGGCGGCGTTGTCGACATGGCCGACGATCACCGAGGTGCCCCGCTGACCCGGGGAGACACCGTTCTGGTACCAGCCCGCGAGGTTGGGGTCCTCCGGCGGCGGCGCGTCGATCCAGCCCTCCGCGTCGAGCCCCACGTCCACGATGGGCGCGTCGACGCGAATGTCGGGAAGGCGGATCCGGGAAGCCGGGGCGTACGGCAGGGGCTGGAGGGAGGGAGCGAGGGTCGTGGCTCCGGCGGTGTCGGGGCGGGGGGTGTCCAGGGCGGCGGCCGACGCGGGCTGGGGGGGGTCGAGCGTGACGTCGACGCCGTCTCGCATCAGCGCGAGGCCGGTGAGCATGACGAGGGCCAGGACTCCCCACGGTGAGCGTTTTCTCGGCTCCGAGCCGTTGTACTCCTGGCCCATGGTGCTCCCTTCGACGCGTCTGTACGGACGCTAAGTGCGGGGGGTGGGGGCGGCGAGGCGTGAGGGGCGAACGGGTGGCGCGGCGGCCCCGGGTGGTCCATCCGTGGCGCATCCGTGTAACTCGTCGTACAAGATATCTGACGGTGTGTGACCTGCGGCTCCGTCAGTTCCGGACGTGTCGCACCGGCGTGTCGCCTCACCGGGGTGGACCAGTCCCGAAATGCAGGATTTGTGGACCGAGGTGAGTGTTCGTCATGGGAGGCGTTCTCGTCGACCTTCCCGGAGCACCGCTCCGGGGCGCCGCCCATGGAGGTTCTACGATGCGTGTTCCACGCGCCTGCCTGGTGACCGTGACGGCCTGCGCGGTGGTCGGACTCGTCGCCCCCACCGCTGCCGCCACCAACGGCCCGCGCAACGTCAACGTCAATCCGTACTCGGTCCACCAGGGCGCCGTGATGACGATCAGCGCCTCGGGGTGCGGTCACGGCGGCACCGTCACGTCCAACGCCTTCAAGAAGCCCGCCCGCCTTCCGGCCAGCGACACCACGTCGTACGCCACCGCCAAGATCAAGGACAACGCCACTCCGGGCCACTACAACCTGGCCGTCAAGTGCAACGACAACCCGAGGGTGGCGACCCACCCGTTCACCGTTCTCGAGGGCCGCGGCGCGCAGGGCGGCATCGGCGGGTCCCTCGGCCCCTCCGACACGGAAATGAAGGTCGGGGCCGGTTTTGTCGCCGCGGCGGCCATCGGCGGCGGCCTCTTCATCGTGCGCAGGCGTCGCCTCAACCACGCCGGGATCTGAGCGCTGCCCGGCTGCCGGCGAGTCCGTAAGTCCGTATGTGTGTGAACGCCCGTCGCCCCCGTGTCCTCGTCACGACGAGCGCGAGACGGCGAGTGGGGCGGCC
>RHMC01000177.1 GCA_003719395.1 Streptomyces altiplanensis | reverse complement strand
GCGCGTGCGGCTAGTGCGTGGCGCGGTGCCGCCCGCGGGGTGCGCCGCCGCTGCACCGGCCGCTCCGCCGCTGCGCCGGCCGCTCCGTGAAGTCCGCCACCGCCGCCACCACGTCACCGGCCGTCCACCCCGGCCCCGCCCGCCACCGTCACCTCCGTGCCGGACAGCCCCGGCGGCGTGTCCGCGAACCACCGGCGGAGCAGCGTCACCCCGTCTCCTCCGCCGGCCGCACCGCCGCCTTGGTCAGCACCTTTGCCGGGCAGGGCAGCCACACCTGGAACCGGTGCGTGTGCGGCGGCCGGGGACGCACCCGGAACCACGGCACACCCGCCGCCCGGCATCCCTCCGCCGCCCCTCCGCCGCCACCTCCGCGTGGGCCGCGTACTCCGACAGGCCGCGTACTCCGGCAGCCGCGGCAGCTCCCGCGCCAGGCCGGGCAGCGCCGCCGGCCGCTCCCGGGCGCCGTCTGCGCGGAGGAGCGCGAAAGCGCGCGACCGGAGTTCTTCCACGCGGTGAGCCCGCGCCTGCGCTGCTCCTGCTCGCCGGTGTCCGTCATCAGCCGGCATCGCGTACGGCTGTGCCCGTGCCCACAGCCTGTGGACAGCGAAGCGGACGCGCGAAACGCTGGCGTAGCATGACGAGAAATCGTCCGGTACCCCCTGCGGACTGGAACGGAAGGCCGTCCCCGCGTGAACGTGAACGCACCAAACGCAGCACATGAGCCCCTGGACGCCAGGGACCGCCCTGCCCGCCTCACCGTCGGCGTGGTCGGAGCCGGCCGGGTCGGCCCCGCGCTCGCCGCCGCGCTGCGGCTCGCGGGCCACCGCCCGGTCGCCGTCTCCGGCGTCTCGACGAGTCCGTACGCAGGGCCGCCGCGCTCCTGCCCGACGTCCCGCTCGTCACCCCCGCCGAGGTCCTGGCCCGTGCCGAGCTCGACCTGCTTGACCGTCCCCGACGACGCCCTGCCGGGCCTGGTGGAGGGCCTCGCCGAGACCGGCGCCGTCCGTCCGGGACAGCTGATCGTGCACACCTCGGGGCGGTACGGGACGGGCGTCCTCGCGCCCGCCCTGCGCGCCGGCGCGCTGCCCCTCGCCCTGCACCCCGCCATGACGTTCACGGGAACGTCCGTGGACGTCCAGCGGCTGGCCGGCTGTTCCTTCGGCGTCACCGCGCCCGAGGAGCTGCGTCTCGCCGCCGAGGCCCTGGTCATCGAGATGGGCGGCGAGCCCGAGTGGGTCGCGGAAGAGGCGCGCCCGCTCTACCACGCGGCCCTCGCCCTCGGCGCGAACCACCTGGTCACCCTGGTCGCCCAGTCCATGGAGCTGCTCCGTACGGCAGGCGTCGGGGCCCCCGACCGGATGCTCGGCCCGCTCCTGGGCGCCGCCCTCGACAACGCCCTGCGCTCCGGCGACGCGGCCCTCACGGGACCCGTCGCGCGCGGCGACGCGGGAACGGTCGCCGCGCACGTCACGGAGCTCCGCAAGCACGCGCCGCAGACCGTCGCCGGATACCTCGCCATGGCCCGTACGACCGCCGACCGCGCCCTCGCGCACGGGCTGCTCAAGCCGGAGCTCGCCGAGGATCTTCTGGACGTACTGGCCGACGGGGCCGGGACCGACCGGGCCGGGACCGACGGGGCCGAGGGAGACGACCGATGAGCAGCACCTCCGAGGTCTCGAAGACCTCCGGGACCTCCGAGACCTCCGGGGCCTTCCGACTGGTCCCCACGCGCGAGGACCTCCAGCACGTCCTCGGCCAGTACGCCCCCGGCCGCTCCGGCGCCCCCGGCCGCACCGCCGTCGTCATGACCATGGGCGCCCTGCACGAGGGCCACGCGACCCTCGTCCGCGCCGCACGGGACCACGTGGGGCCCGAGGGCTTCGTCGTCGTCACCGTCTTCGTCAACCCGCTCCAGTTCGGCGCCGGCGAGGACCTCGACCGCTACCCCCGCACCCTGGACGCCGACCTCGCCCTCGCCGCACGGGCCGGTGCGAACGCCGTGTTCGCGCCGTCCGTGGACGAGGTCTACCCGGGCGGCGAACCGCAGGTCCGTATCGCCGCCGGACCGATGGGCGAACGCCTCGAAGGGGCGTCCCGCCCCGGCCACTTCGACGGCATGCTGACCGTCGTCGCGAAGCTGCTGCACCTGACGGGGCCCGACGCCGCCTTCTTCGGGCAGAAGGACGCCCAGCAGCTCGCCCTGATCCGCCGCATGGTGCGCGACCTGAACTTCCCCGTCGAGATCGTCGGCGTACCGACGGTCCGTGAGGACGACGGCCTGGCCCTGTCCAGCCGCAACCGCTACCTCTCGCCGGCCGAGCGCCGCACCGCGCTCGCCCTCTCCCGCGCGCTGTTCGCCGGCCGTGACCGGCTCGCCGCCCAGGAGGCACTGCACGCGCGCGCGACCGCTCTCGGCGGCCCGCACCCCGCCCGCGCCGCAGCCCTCGCGGCGTCGGCGAGTCACGCGCGGCGGCCGACGCGCACGCCGTCGACCAGGCGGGCCACGCGGACCTGAGCGGTCCCGCGGCCGTCCGCGCGGCGGCATCCGCCGTTCTGGACACCGCCACGCGCTCCGACCCGCCGCTCACCCTCGACTACGTCGCCCTGGTGGACCCGTCCGACTTCACCGAGGTCCCCGATGCCTACCGCGGCGACGCGGTCCTCGCCGTGGCCGCCAGGGTCGGCGCCACACGGCTGATCGACAACATCCCGCTGACCTTCGCCCACGGAGTCGGCGAAGGCAGCGAAGACAGCCAGGACAGCGAGCAGGGAGCTTCGGCATGACCCGTACCGGTATACGGCTGAAGGCCCCCGCCCCCGGCTGGACCGTCGAGGCCGACGTCGTGGTCGTCGGCTCCGGCGTCGCCGGCCTCACCGCCGCCCTGCGCTGCACCGCCGCCGGCCTGCGCACGGTCGTCGTCACCAAGGCCCGCCTCGACGACGGCTCCACGCGCTGGGCGCAGGGCGGCATTGCCGCCGCCCTCGGCGACGGGGACACCCCCGAACAGCACCTGGACGACACGCTCGTCGCGGGCGCGGGCCTGTGCGACGAGGAGGCCGTACGGACCCTGGTCACCGAGGGCCCGGACGCCGTACGCCGCCTGATCGACACCGGCGCCCTCTTCGACACCGACCCCGACTCGGGCGCCATCCAGCTCACCCGCGAGGGCGGCCACCACCGCCGCCGCATCGCCCACGCGGGCGGCGACGCGACCGGCGCGGAGATCTCCCGGGCGCTCGTCGAGGCCGTACGGTCCGCCTCTCTCCGTACGATCGAGAACGCCCTGGTCCTGGACCTGCTGACGGACCCCGACGGGCGCACGGCGGGCGTCACCCTGCACGTCATGGGTGAAGGCCAGCACGACGGAGTCGGCGCCGTCCGCGCCCCGGCCGTCGTCCTCGCCACCGGCGGCATGGGGCAGGTCTTCTCGGCCACCACCAACCCGTCCGTCTCGACGGGCGACGGCGTCGCGCTCGCCCTGCGCGCCGGTGCGGAGGTCTCGGACCTCGAATTCGTCCAGTTCCACCCCACCGTGCTCTTCCTGGGCGCCGACGCGGAGGGCCAGCAGCCGCTGGTCTCCGAGGCGGTGCGCGGCGAGGGCGCCCACCTGGTCGACGCGGACGGCGTGCGCTTCATGGTCGGGCAGCACGAACTGGCGGAGCTGGCCCCCCGCGACATCGTCGCCAAGGGCATCATGCGGCGGATGCGCGAGCAGGGCGCCGAGCACATGTACCTCGACGCCCGGCACTTCGGCGCCGAGATGTGGGAGTCCCGCTTCCCGACCATCCTGGCGGCCTGCCGCTCCCACGGCATCGACCCGGTCACCGAGCCGGTCCCGGTCGCCCCGGCGGCCCACTACGCGTCCGGCGGCGTACGGACGGACCTGCACGGCCGTACGACGGTCCCGGGTCTGTACGCGTGCGGCGAGGTGGCCTGCACGGGCGTGCACGGCGCGAACCGGCTCGCCTCCAACTCCCTCCTGGAGGGCCTGGTCTTCGCGGAACGCGTCGGCCGAGGACATCGCGGCCCGCCCCGCCGCCCCCGGCCCCGCCGTACGGAGCGAGGAGGTGCCCGGCCCGCTCCTCGACCCGGCCACCCGCATCGAGATCCAGCGGATCATGACGGCGGGCGCGGGAGTGCTCCGGTCGGCGGCCAGCCTCGACCACGCGGCGGACGCCCTGGAGGCCCTGTACCGCAGCGCGGCCGCCGAAGCGGACCGGGACCGGGGGAACGGCGCCGACGACACCAAGGACACGGAGCCCGGCGTCGACGCCTGGGAGGCCACCAACCTCCTCCTCGTCTCGCGCGTCCTGGTCGCCGCCGCCCGCGCGCGCGAGGAGACCCGCGGCTGCCACTGGCGCGAGGACCGTCCCGACCGCGACGACGACACCTGGCGCAGCCACCTCGTCGTACGGCTCACGCCCGGCCGCACCCTCGCCGTGCACCGCACCGAATCCGCCTCATTCCCGCCCGTACACCTCCCGAGGGAGCAGTAACCGTGAGTACGCCCGACAACCCCCAGCTCCTGCCGACCGCATCCGGCGGCTGCGGCGACTCCTGCGGCTGCGAAGGCGACGGGACGGAGGCGACGTACGAACTCGACACCGCCGAGTGCGGCCTCGACCCCGACCTCGTCCAGCTCCTCGTCGCGGCGGGCCTCGACCCCGTCGAGGTCGAGGACGTCGCGAACGTCTGCCCTGGCCGAGGACCTCGCCCACGGCCCCGACGTCACCACCGTCGCGACCGTCCCCGAGGACGCCGTCGCGACCGGCGACTTCACGGCCCGCGAGGCCGGTACCGTCGCGGGTCTGCGCGTCGCCGAAGCGGTCCTGTCCATCATCTGCACGGACGAGTTCGAGGTCGAGCGGCACGTCGAGGACGGCGACCGCGTCGAGGCCGGGCAGAAGCTGATCAGCGTCACCACCCGCACCCGCGACCTGCTCACCGGCGAGCGCAGCGCGCTCAACCTGCTGTGCCGCCTGTCGGGCATCGCGACCGCCACGCGCGCGTGGGCGACCGCTCTGGAGGGCACGGGCGCCAAGGTCCGCGACACCCGCAAGACGACGCCCGGCCTGCGCGCCCTGGAGAAGTTCGCGGTCCGCTGCGGCGGCGGCGTCAACCACCGCATGTCCCTCTCGGACGCGGCGCTCGTCAAGGACAACCACGTGGTTGCGGCGGGCGGTGTGGCCGAGGCGTTCACGCTCGTGCGCAAGGCGTTCCCCGAGGTCCCCATCGAGGTCGAGGTCGACACGCTCGCCCAGGTCACCGAGGTCCTGGAGGCGGGCGCCGACCTGATCCTCCTGGACAACTTCACCCCGGAGCAGACCGCCGAGGCGGTCGCTCTCGTGAACGGCCGCGCGACCCTCGAATCCTCCGGCCGCCTCACCCTGGAGAACGCCCGCGCGTACGCGGACACGGGCGTCGACTACCTCGCGGTCGGGGCGCTCACGCACTCCTCCCCGATCCTCGACGTCGGCCTCGACCTGCGCGAGGCGGAGTAACCCATGCTGCTCACCATCGACGTCGGCAACACGCACACCGTCCTCGGCCTGTTCGACGGGGAGGAGATCGTCGAGCACTGGCGCATCTCCACCGACGCCCGCCGCACGGCCGACGAGCTCGCCGTACTCCTCCAGGGCCTGATGGGCATGCACCCGCTGCTGGGCGACGAACTGGGCGACGGCATCGAGGGCATCGCGATCTGCTCCACCGTCCCGTCCGTCCTGCACGAACTGCGCGAGGTGACCCGCCGCTACTACGGCGACGTCCCGGCCGTGCTCGTCGAGCCGGGCATCAAGACGGGCGTGCCGATCCTGATGGACAACCCGAAGGAGGTCGGCGCGGACCGCATCATCAACGCGGTCGCGGCGGTCGAGCTCTACGGCGGCCCGGCGATCGTCGTGGACTTCGGTACGGCGACGACGTTCGACGCGGTGTCGGCGCGCGGCGAGTACACGGGTGGCGTCATCGCCCCGGGCATCGAGATCTCGGTCGAGGCGCTCGGCGTCAAGGGAGCCCAGCTGCGCAAGATCGAGCTGGCCCGCCCCCGCAGCGTGATCGGCAAGAACACCGTCGAGGCCATGCAGTCGGGCATCGTGTACGGCTTCGCGGGCCAGGTCGACGGTGTCACGCAGCGCATGGCGCGCGAGCTCGTGGGCCCCGACGGCGACCTGGACGACGTGACCGTCATCGCGACGGGCGGCCTGGCCCCGATGGTGCTCGGCGAGTCCTCGGAGATCGACGAGCACGAACCGTGGCTGACCCTGATCGGCCTGCGCCTGGTGTACGAGCGCAACGTCGCCCGGATGTGACGTCGCCCGGAGGTGACGCCGGGCGGGTGTGACCGCGGGAAGGCCGTCCGGCGCGCCGTCATACATGCATTAAGCAGATTGTGTCTGTTTAGTGCGTATTGTCACTGCATGCCCACGCCATACGGTTCCCGTGGCGGCATGGCGTTCGGCGCGGACGAGCTGCGTGTGCTCCGACGCGCCCTCGCCATCGCCCTCCATCCCGCGTCACTGTCCGACGAAGACGTCCAGGACTGCCTGCGCCTCGCCGGCACCCTGGACGAGGCGGTCCGCGAGGCGGGCCGGCTGCGCGCGTTCCTCTCGCCGACCTCGCCCGATACCGTGCCGCACTCCCCGCGGCCGCCAGCGGCTACCTGGGGCTGCTCCAGGACGCCCTGGCCTCCGGCTACCAGCCGGCCCCCGACGACCTCGTGGCGCTGCGCACCCTGCGCGGCATGCCGGCCGGCGAGCTGCTCCACGACCGCTGCCGGGCCATCGTGGAACAGTCCGTACGGGCCCGCCTGGCCGGCCGCAGCGACGCGCCCCTCCCGCGCGCCCGGCTGCTGGGCATCGCCGGCGGCCGCGCCACGGCCGACGACGAACCGTCGAAGCCCAGGGGCCCGTCACCGGACGCGTGCCCGCGCAGCGTCCGATGCCGAAGCCTTCCGAGGTGTTCCCGCCCCGCAGGCGCCCCGCGCCCCCGCGGGAACGAAGGGCGGCGGGGTAGCTACCCTGGACGGCATGGACTACGTTTCCGCGCTCCTGCCCCCCGTGGTGATGGCCGCGTTCTTCATCGCCCTGGTCACGACGATCGTCAAGACGCAGGGTGGCTCCAACAAGGCCAAGGAA
The DNA here is from genome assembly GCA_003719395.1 of Streptomyces altiplanensis. Lineage (GTDB taxonomy): Bacteria > Actinomycetota > Actinomycetes > Streptomycetales > Streptomycetaceae > Streptomyces > Streptomyces altiplanensis. The sequence goes on along the minus strand of RHMC01000177.1, from coordinate 5,429 downwards.
GACGCGGCCGTGGACGCCACGCTCGCCCGCGCCGAGTCCGCCCGGCAGGCGGGAACCCCCAAGACCGGCGGCGCCTGACTCCGCCCGCCCCGTACTTCACCAGGGCGTACGACTCGTTTCGAGCCGTACGCCCTTTTCGCTGCGCAAATAACCTGCCATTACCGATATTTCCTACTATGGTGGCGCTGTGCCTCGCCAATTGGGAGAGCTGGAAGACGCCGTCATGACGCGCGTGTGGCAGTGGAACCGGCCGGTCACCGTCCGGGAAGTCCTTGAGGACCTTCAGAAGGAACGGTCCATCGCCTACACCACGGTCATGACCGTAATGGACAATCTCCATCAGAAGGGCTGGGTGCGCAGGGAAGTCGACGGCCGCGCCTATCGATATACGGCCGTGTCCACCCGGGCCGCCTACTCGGCCGCACTGATGAACGAAGCCTGGTCGACGAGTGACAACCCCGCGGCGGCTCTTGTCGCGTTCTTCGGCATGATGTCGGCAGAGCAGCGCGAAGCCCTTCAGGACGCGATGCGCGTCGTTCAGCGCGACGATCCCGCAACCGATCCCGCAACTGATACGGCAACCGGACCGGCGGAGGGTGACGAGAGCCCCGGCGGTCCGGGGCGATAGCGTCCAGGTATGTCTTCAGAGCTAAAAGCCATCACCGTCCGGCGGGCGAGGACCAGTGATGTGCCGTCCGTACGCCGCCTCGTGGACACGTACGCGCGGAAGCGGATCCTGCTCGACAAAGCGAACGTGACCCTTTACGAGGACATCCAGGAGTTCTGGGTCGCCGAACGCGACGAGGACGGGGCCGTGGTCGGCTGCGGTGCGCTGCACGTGATGTGGGAAGACCTCGCCGAAGTCCGCACTCTCGCCGTGGACCCGTCCTTCAAGGGCGCCGGAGTCGGACATCAAGTGCTGGCCAAGCTGCTCCAGACCGCCCGCTGGCTCGGTGTGCGCAAGGTTTTCTGTCTCACCTTCGAAGTCGAGTTCTTCATCAAGCACGGCTTCGTGGAGATCGGAGAGGCGCCGGTCGACGGAGATGTCTACAGCGAGCTGCTGCGTTCCTATGACGAGGGTGTAGCAGAGTTCCTCGGTCTCGAACGGGTGAAGCCGAACACCTTGGGCAACAGCCGGATGCTTCTGCACCTGTGATCGACAGAAGCGGTCAGATCCCTATGTCCGAAACGCGTATGTTTCCCGTCTTCTTGAGGTACTGAACCTCCTCCGGGGGTTTGTGTTTTCCAGGGAAAAGCGGTTTCCTTTCCGCGTACTGCATTTTCGATGAAAGGAAATCCGGTGGCACAGAAGGTTCAGGTCCTTCTTGTCGATGACCTCGACGGCGTCGAGGCGGACGAGACCGTGACGTTCGCTCTGGACGGCAAGACCTACGAGATCGACCTCACCACCGCGAACGCGGACAAGCTCCGTAGCTTGCTCGACCCGTACACCAAGAGCGGCCGGCGCACCGGTGGCCGTGCGGCTTCGGGCCGTGGCAAGACGCGCGCGGCCGCGGGCGGCAACCAGAACACCGCCGAGATCCGTAAGTGGGCCAAGGCCAACGGTTACAACGTGAATGACCGCGGCCGCGTCCCGGCCGACATCCGTGAGGCCTACGAGAAGGCCAACGGCTGAGCATTCGCGTGAGCGGAATTCGCACGCAACAACTGGGCCCGGTGGCATTCCGTCGCCGCCGTGCTCACGAGTCGTACGAGATCGGGTGTTTCCCCACGGCATCCGAGCCCGGCGAAGGCCGGCAGCGTCGGTTCCACCTCGTGCCGCGGCTCGGGGGGCCGCAGCCAGACGGCGGCCCCCTGCGACCCGTCGCCCGGTGATCCGCCGCTCTGCCGGCCGGCCCACCCCGGCGGCGAGGGCGCGGTCATCCGCCCGCCCGCGCCGATCGCGCGCAGATCCAGGGCGACGCCGCCCCACTCCAGCCAGTCGAGCAGCCCGGGCAGTTCCTCGGCGCTCCCCGCGGCCACCAGCAGCCGCATCCGCCGCCCCCTGAGCGCGACGGGACCCGTGAGCCCCGCGTGACGCCGCAGTACGGCGAAACCCGCGTCCTCGGGCAGCTCCAGCACGTCGAAGCGGAGCCCCGTCAGCAGTCGGACCGGCAGGCCCTCCGCGGTGGCCCAGCCGAGTTCGTGCTCGTACCACTGTGCGACGCCGCCCTCGGGCGGCAGGGGCAGCGGTGTGCGCGGCGGCGGAACCGTGGGCGTCATGTCCGGACCAACTGCCGAAGCGCTCCGGAGTTACGCTGCGTCCCCGTCCGGGTGCGCTGTGTTGCGACCGTGAGGGCGTGCGGAGGCATTCGGCGGCGCAAAGATGTTCGCCCATAGCTGAGGGAACCAGCGCGCGCCGCATGGAGTGTCAGTGCTTGCGGGTAAGACATCCCTAGTGGGAAGGGGCGACACGCTGGCCGGAGCGTCTCACGTTCGCCATCGGCGTAGTGGATGAACGGGTATCTGCTTGGCCTGCGGGAACATCGTCTCGCACCATCAGGTTGGAGCAGTTGTCGGCTGTTCGGGGCAGGAGGCCAAGGACGGGTGTCGGCAGTTGGAATGAGCTGTCCTGCCCAGCGGGACTAGCATGCGGAAGGACAGGGAGGGGACCGACCCCTAACTGCCTGACCGCTCTGAGGAGCGATTAACGATGTTCGAGAGGTTCACCGACCGCGCGCGGCGGGTTGTCGTCCTGGCTCAGGAAGAAGCCCGGATGCTCAACCACAACTACATCGGCACCGAGCACATCCTCCTGGGCCTTATCCACGAGGGTGAGGGTGTCGCCGCTAAGGCCCTGGAGAGCCTCGGGATTTCGCTCGAGGCGGTCCGCCAGCAGGTGGAGGAGATCATCGGCCAGGGCCAGCAGGCTCCGTCCGGTCACATCCCCTTCACCCCCCGTGCCAAGAAGGTCCTGGAGCTGTCGCTCCGCGAGGCCCTTCAGCTCGGCCACAACTACATCGGTACGGAGCACATCCTGCTCGGCCTGATCCGCGAGGGCGAGGGCGTCGCCGCCCAGGTCCTCGTGAAGCTGGGCGCCGACCTGAACCGGGTGCGGCAGCAGGTCATCCAGCTGCTCTCCGGCTACCAGGGCAAGGAGACCGCCGCCGCCGGCGGCCCGGCCGAGGGCACGCCCTCGACCTCTCTCGTCCTGGACCAGTTCGGCCGCAACCTGACGCAGGCCGCCCGCGAATCCAAGCTCGACCCGGTCATCGGGCGCGAGAAGGAGATCGAGCGGGTCATGCAGGTGCTGTCCCGCCGTACCAAGAACAACCCGGTTCTCATCGGCGAGCCCGGCGTCGGAAAGACGGCGGTCGTCGAGGGCCTGGCGCAGGCGATCGTCAAGGGCGAGGTGCCCGAGACCCTCAAGGACAAGCACCTCTACACCCTCGACCTCGGCGCGCTCGTCGCCGGTTCCCGCTACCGCGGTGACTTCGAGGAGCGCCTGAAGAAGGTCCTGAAGGAGATCCGCACCCGCGGCGACATCATCCTGTTCATCGATGAGCTCCACACCCTGGTGGGTGCGGGCGCCGCCGAGGGCGCGATCGATGCGGCTTCGATCCTGAAGCCGATGCTCGCCCGTGGTGAGCTCCAGACCATCGGTGCGACGACGCTCGACGAGTACCGCAAGCACCTCGAGAAGGACGCCGCGCTGGAGCGCCGCTTCCAGCCGATCCAGGTGGCGGAGCCTTCCCTCCCCCACACGATCGAGATCCTCAAGGGCCTGCGCGACCGCTACGAGGCGCACCACCGCGTCTCCATCACGGACTCGGCGCTGGTCGCGGCGGCCACCCTGGCCGACCGCTACATCTCGGACCGCTTCCTGCCGGACAAGGCGATCGACCTGATCGACGAGGCCGGTTCCCGGATGCGCATCCGCCGGATGACCGCACCGCCGGACCTCCGTGAGTTCGACGAGAAGATCGCCGGTGTCCGCAGGGACAAGGAGTCCGCGATCGACTCGCAGGACTTCGAGAAGGCGGCCTCTCTTCGCGACAAGGAGAAGCAGCTCCTCGCGGCCAAGGCCAAGCGCGAGAAGGAGTGGAAGGCCGGCGACATGGACGTCGTCGCCGAGGTGGACGAGGAACTGATCGCGGAGGTCCTGGCCACGGCCACGGGCATCCCGGTCTTCAAGCTCACCGAGGAGGAGTCTTCCCGCCTGCTGCGCATGGAGGACGAGCTCCACAAGCGCGTCATCGGCCAGAAGGACGCCATCAAGGCGCTCTCGCAGGCGATCCGCCGTACGCGAGCCGGCCTGAAGGACCCGAAGCGCCCCGGTGGCTCGTTCATCTTCGCCGGCCCGTCCGGTGTCGGTAAGACCGAGCTTTCCAAGACGCTCGCCGAATTCCTCTTCGGCGACGAGGACGCGCTGATCTCCCTCGACATGTCGGAGTTCAGCGAGAAGCACACGGTTTCCCGCCTCTTCGGTTCTCCCCCCGGTTACGTGGGATACGAAGAGGGCGGACAGCTCACCGAGAAGGTGCGCCGCAAGCCGTTCTCCGTCGTTCTCTTCGACGAGGTCGAGAAGGCCCACCCCGATATCTTCAATTCCCTGCTCCAGATTCTGGAAGACGGTCGCCTGACCGACTCCCAGGGCCGGGTCGTGGACTTCAAGAACACGGTCATCATCATGACGACCAACCTCGGGACCCGGGACATCTCCAAGGGCTTCAACCTGGGCTTCGCGGCCCAGGGCGACGTCAAGACCGGTTACGAGCGGATGAAGAACAAGGTCAACGAAGAGCTCAAGCAGCACTTCCGCCCCGAGTTCCTCAACCGTGTCGACGACACGGTCGTCTTCCACCAGCTCACCGAGGAAGACATCATCCAGATCGTCGACCTCATGCTCGCCAAGGTGGACGAGCGCCTGAAGGACCGCGACATGGGCATCGAGCTCAGCTCGGAAGCCAAGTCGCTGCTCGCGAAGAAGGGTTACGACCCGGTCATGGGCGCCCGGCCGCTGCGCCGGACGATCCAGCGGGAGATCGAGGACATCCTGTCCGAGAAGATCCTCTTCGGCGAGCTGCGTCCCGGCCACATCGTGGTCGTCGACGTCGAGGGCGAGGGTGAGGCGAAGAAGTTCACCTTCCGCGGCGAGGAGAAGTCGGCCCTGCCCGACGTCCCCCCGATCGAGCAGGCGACGGGCGGCAGCAGCGGCCCGAACATGTCGAAGGACGCGTAACGGCGCCCTGACAGCCCGAAGGGGCGGCCCCGGAACCCTCGTGGTTCCGGGGCGCCCCTTTGCCCGTGCCCTGCTGCCGCTGGAGCTGCCGGTCGAGGGCGCCCCGGGCGACGCGCGGGCGAGGTCTTCCCCGGTCGGCAGCAGAGCCTCGGCCGCGGGCGGCAGCATGGAGCGGGTGCTGACAGGGGCTGCTGCCGTCTCAGCAGGGAGCCGGTTTGCGCCAGGAGCATTCGAGGGTGGTGTCGGT
>RHMC01000176.1 GCA_003719395.1 Streptomyces altiplanensis | reverse complement strand
CTGGTGAACCGCTGCCAGTTCGTTGACGACCACCAGCGCCGGTTCGGCGTGAAGCAGCTCTGCGACATCCTCGGTCTCTCCCGCTCGAGCTTCTGCTTGGGCGCGGTCGGCCCGGACCAGGATCTGTCGGGTCAAGCATGCCTGGACGATGCCGTGAGCGCAGACCGCGGTCAGGTCATGGGTACGGCCGGGCAGAGCACGGGAGAACCACAGGGGTGTACCGTCCGGGGCGGCGATGACCTGCGTGTTCATGCTGTGTCGATGGTGCTTCATGGAGTGGTACGGCTCATCGGCTCGGATGCGGTCGGTGGGGATCAGAGTGCCGTCGACGATGACGTGGTCGCCTTCGCCCAGTCCGGTCAGGGCTTCGTGCAGGCCGGGAGTCCAGGCCGCGATTACCTCGATGGTCTCGTCGACATAGCGCCAGACCGCCGCCGGGGAGACTCCGAGTCCGGCGCCAACCTGCCAATACGTCTCGTTCGTCCGCAGGCGCGCCGGCGCGAGCAGGGCCTGCTTGAAGCAACCTGCCTTTTGGCAGCGCAAGTTGATCTGCCGCCGACGGTCGTACAGGAGTCAGGAAACATGCTCGACGAGTTCGTGCGGGATGTCGAGCGTGGCAGGATATGGAACCAGCAGGGCCCCTCGTCACCATCCCGCTGACCAGCTCTTTTCATCCCACAGCACAGGATGAAAGAGGTTCAGCAACTCCAACAACCCGAGGTGAACCGCTCGTCTGACAGACCCCGAGGTCCCCTGGAACAGGAGGCAGTGTGGCCCGGAAGTCCAAGCTCAACCTGCGCGCGATCGAGAAATTCCGTCAAGCCATGGCCAAGGGCTACGAGCGCGAGGCCCGGCGGAATCTGATCCGCGTGCCGCTCCAAATGGGCGCACCTTGTTAAGGAATGTCTGTGGCCAGCCGCGAGATTACTGACTTCGGCTTGTCAGGGCGATTCATTGCGAAGTCGCTGAGGGGTTGGGGTAGGTGGCTGTATCCGTGGGGTGTGAGGTATGCGGATGGCGGCGGGCTGAGCGCCGCGGGGCGTCAGCGCCGTGAATCGGTTCGGATGCAAGCAGCCGAGCTATTCAAACGGAAGGTCAAGCCGCTGGAGGTGGCGCGGCAGTTGCGGGTGAGCCGGAAGTCGGCCTACCAGTGGCACCGGCTGTGGCGAGGTGGCGGTGAGAGGGCTCTTGCCTCCGCCGGCCCGGGCAGATAGCGATGTCGACTGTCGCCGTACTGCCTGGAGAAGCTGACGGGGTTCCTGGAGGAGGGGCCGGCTGCTAGGAGCTTCGTCGTTGCGCATGACTCTCCAATTCGCGACCAGCATCGCCAGCTTGGAAAAGCCTCACGGACGCAATCGCCCTTCACCGCGCCTCAACGTGAGTTTGGGAATGGGTCGCTCGCGATTATCAGGTGTCACTGAGCTCGAGCGGCCGGACGATCACGTAGCCATTGCCGGGCGCGGCGCGGAAAGCTGTGTTCCCCCGGGTGAGCTGCCTCGTGATGGGCGTAATCATGTGATAGCAGACCACCGACGAGCGGACGTTGAAGATCGAAGGGGAGTCCACGAACAGCGGGGCCTCGGCCTGAACGTAGCTCATCCCCGCCGCGATGTGCGCCTCGGAAATGGTGACCCCTTCGCCCAACCGGTGCCCTACAACCTGGCGCACCATCTCTTCGCAGGAGGCGGCGAATTCCGGTTCGTCCCGCATCGCCTGATCCGTCCGGTGGCGCACGGCCTGATACGCCGGAAGGTTCAGCAGCTCGGACAGGGCCCGTATGCGAAAGCGCACTTGGTCCGGCTCTACCAGCTCCACTGCCCGGCGGATCCTGCGGCGTAGGTCTTTGATCGTGGCCCGGACCGACTTGGCCGCGGATGCGGGAGGGCGACCATCGGCGATGAGCATAGTGTCTATGTGTGTGTCCACATAGACCACGTCGACTTCCGCGAAACTTCGCCCCGCCCACGTCAGCAGTTTCGTAAGACGTTCCTGATTGAAATAACTATTGCCTGCGCTTATCCCCACAAGTGCATGGTCACCGCGTCGCCAAATCAGTCGACATTCTTCACTGAGTGGCTCTGCATACATGGCGTGGGATAACTCGACAAGTCGATTTCCTTGCATGTGCGGTCTCCTCACCTGCTACTGAGTGGACTTTGTTTCTGCAGTGTGGAGGCCATCTTCCCGCACAGGTCGTCCAAGATTTCCGCCACATTCACATCGCCTCCCATGGGAGCGAACATGAATTCGTCCAGGCTCTTTCGAATGGTCGAAAGTTGAGCGCTCTGCCCTCCAGCCTGTTCCAGCAGTTCCAACGTGCGACGAGCGGCGTCCGCGCAGCGGTAGGCCCCGTATTCCGCCGGTTCCTCCAGAAGTCCGCGGCCACTGCTCAAGAGATAGGCGGCCAGCAGGGCGATTTCCTCATGCAGCCGAGCTGGCGATAGCACCTTGTCCCCAGGTTTCATAGCTGATCACCTCGTTCTTGTCACGACGGTCGGATGGTGTCGGGTCTTGCGCGGGGTGGCCGATGGGAACCATCAGCAGCGGTTCGATGTGGTCCGGAATACCCAGCAGCCCACATACTTGGGCCTCGCGGAAACTGCTCACCGGGCAGCCGCCCAGCCCCAGGGCGTGGGCGGCGAGAAGTAGATTCTCCACGGCCATGCCCACGCAGAGCTTGCTGGTCTGGTAGATCTTCTGTGAGATGTGCCCGGGGAGCCGGTTGGTGCGGGACCGGTCGACGCACGCGACCACGATGAGCGCGGGGGTTCCGATGATTCCCGGCGAGAATGCCCGCAGCAGTCGGACCTTCTCCGGCTTTTGCACCACCACGAACGACCAGGCCTGCTTATTTGAAGCAGTCGGCGCGGTAACCATGGTTTCCAGGATCTCGTCGACCAAAGCGCTGTCGATCGGCTCCGGGGAGTAATTCCGAAGCACGCTGCGTGTGCGCATCACTTTCAACGCGTCCGGCAAGTAAGTTTCCGACATCTAACCCTTCCTTCCCATTGGTTTCGGGCATACGGCGACACGGACGTCCTGAATTTTAATCGGGCAGGTGGGAACGGTAATTCCCCTTCGGTAGAAGTAGAATTCCCGCTTCTCGTTTCCGAAAAGAGTGAACAGCAGTGCGAAAGAGTACGTCAATGTGACGCATGCCACTCGCCGACTGAGAGATTTTTGTGTTTCGTTTGTCGCCGTGACCGATTTGCTATAAAAATAACCTTTTGTGCAGATCTTGTCTGCGCCCTCCGCCGCAAGCTTTTCCAGCCTCATCGAGCATGGGGTATGGGGTAAACGAAAACGCCTCTGGCCAGCAAGAATGATGATTGCAGACTGGTGCATGAAGACGCTGTGCCGGTTGAGTAACTCGTAATGCAGGGCCTTTGTCTGCTGTACCCGCAAACTGGCGCGAGGGGTGTGCATCAGTTGGCTGACGATCGTCTGACATTCAGCAGGAGAGAAACTGACGATCGTCTGACACTCAGCAGGAGAGCAGTTGACAATCGTCTGACGCTAAGCAGGAGAGGGAAAGCCGAGACCTGAGGATCGGTGTGCCACCCGACTTATTGGTCACGTCCTGCTTCTTGGAGGGTTTATGGCCTGGAACCCCTTAGGTCCTAGAGTCGGGCCACGGGCAGAATCTAAGAGGTTGTCCCACGTGGCGTTGAGCCGAAGCAGGATAGTTGTCACATCGGCAGGTTTGTTGTCACCAACGCCGCTGTGGATAGGGCTGATGCGGCGAAATGGCGGTACCGTGCCCGGAACTCGACCTGTAGTGATCATCTGTGGTGGCGGTTTTCGTCCAGCCGGTTGGCCGCATCAGGCCGATGGCCAGGTTGCGTATGTGACCATGGCGCGCGGTGTGGTGCTGGTGCGCACCTGTGCGGCGTCTTCGCCATAGGTCACGTTCCTGACGTGATGCAGTGCCTCGATCGATCAGTGATTCTGGACCAGTTCCGAGAGTTGGGAAGGGTCCGCTTGGTCCGGGGTCAGGCTGGTGATGGCGTAGACGGTCTTCGTCCGAACCTTGCCGGTCTTGCGGTTTGGTGTCGCTGCTCGATCTATCGGGGGGAACCGCTCGGCACGTCGTCTGAGGACGTGCCCGCCCTGGCTGCGTACGCTGCGGTGAATCGCTCGGCGGCCTCCCAGAGCTCGCCTTCGCGCTGCGGGTCGTAGGACTCCTGCGACGAGCGGTCCGCGCGGCTGCGGTCGACGTAGGAGCCAGTCGGCGCATGGGTCGTGCCCAGGACGACGTCGGCGAGGTAGCGACCGGCAGCGTTGCGGCTGGTGGCGAACGGGGTGAGGGTCAGCGCCGGCATGATGCGGCGCATCGCGAACCGAGAGACGGGTCCGGCGTTGCGGGCGAGGCCGGTGCCGGGGACGAACCCCGGGTTGTAGGCGACGGCGTCGATCCCGTCCGGCAGCCGGCGCGCATACTCGTGCACGAGGTAGATGGTGGCCAGCTTGCTCGTCGAGTACGCGGTGCGCCCGGCGGCTGTGGTGTCCGGCTTGGGAAAGGCGCCCGTGCGGGCGAGGACGTCCGGGGACTTCCAGGCCGGGCCGGGCACCATGCCCATGTTGTGCCTGAAGTCGCCGAAGTGGGTGTCGCTGGCGGTGATCACGATTCGGGCGGGAACGGTGAAGCGGTCCTGGAGCAGTCGGACGAACAGGTGGTTGGCGAGCACGTTGACGGCGAAGGTGGACTCGAACCCGTCGGGTCCCTCGGTCAGCGCGTTCGTGTACTGCATGCCCGCGTTGCCCACGAAACCGCGCAGCGGAGGGAGGTCACCGCGCTCCAGCCGGTCGAGGACCTCGCATGCAGCCGAGCGGACGCTGGCCAGCGAGCCGAGGTCCGCCGGGACATGCGAGACCATGTGCCCGCCCGCGCCGAGCTCCGCAGCGAGCTTCGCGCCGGAGGAGTCACGGGCCACGACCAGGAGGTGCGCGTCCGGCGACCGGCGCAGGATGTGCTCTGCGGCGACGCGGCCGATCCCGCGGCTCGCGCCCGTCATCACGATGGTGTGCTTCATGGAAGGCTCCTCAACTGGTCAACCGATGGCGCCCGGCTTGGGCGCATCTCCACGTTCGCCGTTGGTCCCGCCGTCAACCAGTGCCGTCCCCGTCACTAGGACTGGCAGTACCCAGGCTCGTCCTGCGCCGCGCGGCGACAATGAACCCATGGCTTCCTCCCGCTCCGACTTCGCCGCACTTCTGCGCGCCTGGCGCGACCGGCTGTCCCCGGCCGACGCCGGCTTCACCGCGGCGGACGGCCGTCGCGCCCCGGGACTGCGCCGCGAAGAGCTCGCCCAGCTGGCCGGGATCTCGTCGACTACGTCCTGCGCCTGGAACAGGGACGCGCGAAGAACCCCTCGGCCCAGGTCGTCGGCGCCCTCGCCCGGGCCCTCCAGCTCACCCGCGCCGAACGCGACCAGCTGTACCGAAGCGCCGGGCTCCTTCCGCCCCAGGACGGGACGGTCAGCACCCATGTGCCCCCAGGCATCCAACGCCTCGCCACGCGCCTGGGCGACGTACCGATCGGGATGTTCACCGCCGACTGGACCCTGGTGTGGTGGAACACCACGTGGAGCGCCCTGCACGGCGACCCCGCCACCCTCCCGGCCGCCGAACGCAACCTCGCCCGTGCACTCTTCGGCAACGGCGCCGCACATGCCTCGATGCTTCCCGTCCAGTCCGAGCGCGGACAGGACGCCTTCGCGAAGTCGATCGTCGCCGACCTCAAGGACGCCGTGTCCCGCTACCCCAGGGACGCCCAGCTCGATCGCCTCGTGCAGGAACTGCGAAAAGTATCCGATGCCTTCGCTCATCACTGGGCCGCACAAACGGCCGCCACCCAGCACACGACGGACCGCAAGACGATCCGGCACCCGGAGATCGGCGACATCCTGCTCGACTGCGACGTCCTTATCGTCCCCGGCGCAGACCTGCGCATGGTCACCTACACGGCAGCGACCGGAAGCAGAGAGGCGGGAAAACTGGACCTTCTTCGCGTCACAGGTGGCCATACTGCCACCGTGGCCCCCTGACCGACGGCTGCTGGGCGAGTTCGCCACGCCGCTTGGACGAACCTCACCGCTGGCACGACCACCATCGGTCACGACCCGAGCACGCACTCGACCTGCTTCACCTCGCAGTCTGAGAACCCATCAGCCTCATGAAACCGCTCCAGAGAGCCGCGGACTCTCCATCTTCTTCTGGTGACAGGAAGGACTGCTGAATGAGCCTGTGTGACAAGTCGGATGCCTCGCCTGTGACAACCAGGATGCTTCGATTGATCCCTTTTACCAGCTCGTCCGAACCCACTGGTGACAACTACTGAGCTTCGGTTCAGGCGTGATGTGTGTGCGGCATGATGCTGGTCGTGGGTGCCGATCTGTCGACGCGGCTGGTTCCTGACGAGCTCTGGTAACTGGTCGCCCCGTTGCTGCCGTCGTTCGCTGCTCGTCCTCAGGGCGGCGGGACCGCTCCGTGTGATGAACGGGCCGTGTTCACGGCGGTGGTGTACGTGTTGATCAGCGGGTGTGCCTGGCGACACCTGCCGCCGACGTTCGGCACGTCACCCGCAACAGCGCATCGCCGGTTCACGGCATGGACCGAGGCCGGCGTGTGGCGTCGGCTCCACCGGTCCGTGCTGGACCGGCTCGGGGCCGGGGGTGAGCTGGACTGGAGCTCGGCGATCGTCGACGCGGCCTCCATCCGTGCGAAAAGGGAGGGCACTGACCGGGCCGAATCCGGTCGACCGCGGCAAGAAGGGCAGCAAGCTGCACGTCCTGTCCGAGGCCCAGGGCATCCCGCTCGCCGTCGCGGTGTCCTCGGCGAACACGAACGACACCCTGGCGTTGAAGCCGCTGATCCGCGGGATGCCCGCCATCCGTTCCAGACGAGGGCCGCGCCGGCGTCGTCCGGTCAAGCTCCGAGCGGACAAGGCGTACTTCTCCGCCGCGCACCTCGCCTGGCTCCGAGAGCGCGGCATCGTCCCGCGTATCGCCCGCCCCGGGGCCGATCTGCTCCGCCCGGCCGTGGTGACCGCCCCGGGCCGGACGAAGGTTCTCCGCCGGGTGGGGCACGCGGGGAGTCCTGGCCGTGACGCCGGCCCGGCCCGGCCTGGTGGTGGAGGTCGCGGCGACGTCACCCGCGATGCCGCCGGCCGGTGGCGCCACCTTGTACGTCTGCACCGCATCCGCCCCCGACGTGCCCCCGGATGACATTGCCGCCTTCGGCGACTGATCCGCCCCTGCGGTCCGTCAGAGGATCAAGAACACCTCCTTACACGCCGGAAGAGGGGGTTTCCTTGAGCTCGTCGACGGCCTGGCGGAGGGTGACGGCCTCGGTGTGGAGGACGGTGCCGGGCTTGATGAGGCCGGAGTCGCGCCGTTGGGGCGGACCTGGACGGTGCGCTCGCCGAGGTAGGCGTAGGTCTTGGCGTCGAAGATCCATTCCGTGCGCGCGCCGGAGGTCTCGTCCAGGCGGGCGACGGCAACCCCGTGGCGGCCGACGGCGTCGACGGCGTCCTTGACCTGGACGACGCCGGGGATCCTGGCGGCTGCCTCGTACAGGGCGGTGTTCAGCTCGGCGGGCGGCAGGGACTCGTTCAGCAGGTCACCGATGGTGGTGAAGGCTTGCTGGTCGGGGCTGTTGCCCTTGCCCTTGGTCTCCTTGTAGATCTTCGCCAGGAGAGTGTCGGGGTCGGTCGGCAGGGTGGTGAGGTAGTCGTAGGTGGGCGCGTTGAGGTAGGCCGGTTCGCTCTTGCCCTTCTCGTTGGTCCGGTCGAGCTTTTCGCCGCCGGGTGGGGAGACGGCCGGGTCGATCAGCCAGCCCTTGGTGCCGTCGGTGGAGTTCCATACCTGGCGGCGGTGGATCCCGTCACTGGCCAGGGTGGTCTTGTCGTCGACCGTCTTCTCGTAGGTGGTGCCGACCTTGCTCTCGATGTACACGTACTGGCCCGCGCCGACCTTCACCTGTGGGCTCCTGGCCGAGGCGAGGGAGATCTGCTCCAGGAGCTGCGGAACGCCCGCGCTGGTGCCCACGCCGACCGTAGTGGTGAGCGCCGGCCCGGCGACCGCTTCCCTGCCCGCGTCGCCGCTTCCGACGGCGGTGAGGACGCCCGCGGCCGCAACGGCCAGTGAGCACGCGGCGACGGGCAGGACGATCAGAGGGCGCAGGCGCTTGCGGCGCACCGGTGTCGCGGCCGGGGGAGCGGACGCGGCGGAGGCTGCGGCTTGGGTGTCCTGCTGGATGAAGGTCATGAGTTCTTCCTTGTGAAAGGCATGGCGGCCTGCGGGGAAGTCGGCTTCCTCGAGGGAGAGCAGGTGCTCGCTCTCGTGCCATTCATCAGGCGTGAGGCGGGAGTGACTCGGACGGGACTGACGCATGTTCACCGGTTTCCTTCCTGTGCGGGCCGGGCCGCGATCGTGCGGTCCTCTCTTGTCTGCCGGTTCACCGGCCGGGGTTCCCGAAATGAGCCGAGGAGTTGTGCGTCGGCGAGTTTCCGCAGCTTCCTGCGGGCCCGGGAGAGCCGGGAACGTACGGTGCCCACCGGGATCTTGAGGACCTGCGCGGCCGTGGCGTAGTCCATGCCCTGCCACAGGCACAGGCTCAGCACTTCTCGTTCGGTGCGCCGCAGTCCTGCGAGCGCGCTCGCGGTGGCGGCCAGGCGGTGACGGTCGTCCAGCCGGCCGGCGACTTCGTCGGCGTGGTCGGCCACCGCCGTTTCTCCCCTGGCAACCGTGGCGTGGGCGGCCGCCTTGTAACGCCGGTTGCTGCGCGACTGCGGCGCACGAGGTTGGTCGCGATGCCCAGCAGCCACGGGCGTACGCTCCCGCCTTCCGCCTCGAGGCGCCGGCGGCCGCGCCAGGCTTCCATGAAAGTCGCCGAGACGATGTCCTCGTGGCGGCCGACCAGTCGGCGGTCAGCCGGTAGGCGTGGTTGTAGATGGTTCTCGCGTACTGGTCGAAGAGTTCCGCGAAGGCCTGCGGATCCCCCGCTCGGATACGCGCGCGCATGGTTGTTGTCACCTCAGTCAGCTGTCTTTTCATGGAGCGGGGTTCCCGAGACGTACGTCACACTCCGCGCCGGAGTGGGGCTCGGTGCCGCGGGGCGGATCGTCTGCCGGACGGTTCTCTCAGGTCGGCCGGCCGATGGGCCGGCCGTGTCGCTGCGTGCGGCCCACGCGGCGAATCCCCCACGGCCCGCATGGTGTTCGATGCGGGAGAGGGGGCGCGCCTGCAGACCGACGGCCGGCTGGCCTGGAGGAGGCTGAGCTCAGTGCCGCCGCGTTCTCGGGCGTTGCCCGCCTACGGCACCAGGACGGCCTTGCCGACCACGGTGCCGGATTCCGCCAGCCGTACCGCTTCGCCGACCTCGGTGAGCGGGATGCGCGCGGCGACCTGGGGGGCGAGCTCGCGGTCGGCGAGCAGCGCGAAGACCTGGCCCAGGTCGGCGTGCAGCTTGGTGCGGAAGGTGTCGAGCCTGCGTCGGCCGGCCCAGATGTTGTAGAAGCGGGCGCCCCTGCCGCCCGGCAGCGCGTTCCAGAGCATCAGGCGGGCGAACAGTTTGAGGACGGGGGCCTTCGACGAACCCTGGACGTCGCGGGTCGAGGCGGTGCCGTAGGAGACGAGTGCGCCCTTGGCGGCGAGCAGGCGGTAGGAGGCGACGATGCCCTCGCCGCCCACGTGGTCGAACACCGCGTCGTAGCCCTGCGGAGCGTGTGCGCGCAGTTGGTCGTTCAGGTCGGGGGCCCGGTAGTCGGCGGGGGTGGCGCCCAGCGTCCGGACGGCGTCGTGGTGCTTGGCCGAGGCGGTGCCGACGACCCGGGCACCGGCGATGCGGGCGAGTTGTACGAGGGTGGAGCCGACGCCGCCGTTCGCGCCGTGCACGAGGACGGTCTGTCCGGAGCGGATCTTCGCGAGGCGGTGGAGCATCTGCCAGGCGGTGATGCCGTTGACCACGAAGGTCTCCGCGTCGGCGGAGTCGACCGACTCGGGCACCTCGGTCAGGTCACCCGCGTCGACGGTGACGTGGCTGGCCCAGGCCCCGGTCTTGGTCAGGACCGCGAAGCGCCGCCCCAGTAGGTCGCCCGGTACGCCCTCTCCCACGTCGACGGCGCGTCCGACGAGGTCGTAGCCGGGGACGAAGGGGAAGGGCGGCTGGTCGTAGTACTTGCCGCGGCGCAGCTGCTGCTCGGCGAGGAGATGCCGGCGGCCTCCATCGCCAGCACCACCTGCCCGGGACCGGCCGGGCGGGCGGGCCGGGTGCGGACCTGGATGCCGTCCGGGTCGACGATGCCGGGCAGCACCGCTTCGGTGACGGGTGGTGGTGCCGGCGCGGACGCGGGTGGGGGAGTCGTACATGGGAATGCTCCTTGTCACGTGCGTGTCGGTGAGTGTTTGGCGGGCCGGGGCCCGTCAGAGGGCGGTGTCCGGGATCCACGAGCCGTGGATCATCGCGGGCACCCGCCGGGGGAGGTGGATCGTGGCGACCGGGGGCACGGTGAGGTCGGAGGCGTCGAGGACGAGCATCCTGGACGCGTCGGCGTTGAGGTCGCTCACGACGGTCAGGAGGTATCCCTCGTCCTCGCCGGTGGTGCCCTCCGCCTGGACGAAGACCGCCTCGCTGGGCAGTTGGTCGGTGCCGAAGGGCAGCAGCTGGCGGGCTCCGGTGGTGCGGTCGTACTTCACCAGGGTGTGGTTGCCGATCCCGAGGTCGTCGGGGAACGACAGCGCGTACTGGAAGCGGTGCTCACTCCCGGTGAAGTGGTCGTTGATCGTGGGGAACTCCACCGTGAGGTCGTCGGTCTGCTCTTCCTTGACGATCCCGGCGGCCAGGACGATGGTCCAGCGGCGGCTGCGGGAGCCGGAGTTCGGCTCGGCGCCCCGGTCCGCGGCGCCGACCCACCAGTTCCAGGAGCGCCGCCAGCCCTCGCGGCCCACCGTGGGTCCCTCGACGACGATGTGTCCGCGGGCGTCCTCGTAGGCGTTGGCGAAGTGCATGCCGTAGCCCTGGCCGATCTCGAACCAGCGGATCTGCCGGGCGCCGCCCGCTCCCCGCGGCATGACACCGATCCGTGAGGCCTGCGTGTCGCTCCAGCCGTACGGGATTCCGGAGTGTTCGACGGGGTCGAAGGTGACCGAGCCCTCCAGGAAGACCACGTAGTGCTCGGTGATCGCGAAGTCGTGCTTCAGCGCGGCGCTCGCGCCGGGCACCTCCTGACTGTCCAGCACCTGGCCGTCGGCGGAGGCGACGTGGTGGATCAGGTACGGGGGGAACGGGGAGGAGGCGAAGAAGTGCAGCTCGCCGCTGACCGGGTCCTCCTTGGGGTGGGCGGTCATGGCGGAGGTGAGCTTGCCGCCGAAGTCGTAGGCGCCCACCGTCTCCAGACCGGCCGTCAGCTCGAAGGGCAGCGTCGCCTCCGACAGGGCCAGGAGCCTCCCGCCGTGCTCGATGACGTGCGTGCCGGCCGTGCTGGCCGTCAGGTCGGGCCCCCGGTCGGTCATGTAGGGGGCGCCGTCCAGGGCGGGGGTGTGGACCCAGCGGTTGCGGTACCACTCGGCGCGGCCGTCCCGCAGCCGGATGCCGTGCACCATGCCGCTGCCCTTGAACCAGTGGGTGGGGGTGACACCGGGCTTGGGGTTGTGGCTGTTGCGGATCAAACGGCCGGTCAGCTCGGGCGGCAGGGTGCCTTCCACGGTCAGTCCGGTCGCGGTGATCTCGTCGGTGACGGGGGCGTAGTGACCGGTCAGGTAGGGCTTGCTGGCCATGATGAACCTCGGTTTCGAGAGGAAGGATCCGACAGAGGGAAAGGGTATGTGTGGTTGAACACTCACTGTGCAGTGCGAAAAAATGGGCGGCCGCTGGTCCGCAGACGTGCGGCCGCCTGTCGAAGGGGCGGGTCAGTAGTGCGTGATCCCGGCCGTCAGGGTGCGGGTCCAGGGTGCGGAGATCGCCTCGGCGTCGATGGAGACCAGCAGGTGGCAGAGCATGCCGGTGGCGAAGAACTGCTGCACCTGCTCCTCGCTGCCCCCCGAGGCGCTGCGGACGTACTCGACGCTGCGCGCATACCCCGCTCGTACCGCCTCCCTGATCGCCGGCTCGGAGACGCCGGCCGCCTGGGCGTGCAACTGGACCAGCATGAGGTCATTGTCGCTGATCAGGTGGGCGTAGGCATCACCCATCGAGGTGAGGACCGCTTCGGGCGAGCTGCTCTCGGCCTTCGCCGCGCCACCTTCGAGGGCGGCGCGGACCCGGACGAAGCAGTGTTCGACGACCGCGGCGAACAGGGCTTCCTTGTTCGGGAAGAGGCGGTAGACGTAGGCCTGCGAGATCCCGGCGGCCTTGGCCACCTCCGTGGTGGTGGTCCCGAAGTACCCCCGGGCCGCGAACGCTCCGATGGCCGTGCGCAGTACCGTCTCCCGGCGTTCCTCGGCTGTGGACAGTTGGCGGCGTTCCATCTTCATGTGAGTACTCAATCACTCACTCTTTTTCGTGTCAAGCATGGGCCCGGCGATGACGCGCCGGCCCGACTGTGCGGGTGTGGATGCGGTACGGCGGTGGCCGTGGCGCTCGCGCAACGGGCGGTGAGGGGGCGCGGCTTCATGGTGGGGCTGTGGCTCGGCCGCGGCGGCGTGCGATGCCTGTACCCATACCCGTTGGCGGCCGAACGG
>RHMC01000175.1 GCA_003719395.1 Streptomyces altiplanensis | reverse complement strand
GTACGACGGGCAGGCCCGGGTGCAGCGCCCTGGCCTGGTCGCCGACCGCCTTGCGGTCGTCGACATCGCGCCGCCCGTTCTCCCCGGCCACGCCGTAGCCGCCGGTGGCGGCGGCGGTCGCGCCGTGGCCGCGGTGGTCGGAGGCGATCACGCCGTAGCCGTGGGAGACCAGGTGCTGGGCGAACCGGTCGTAGCGCAGGGCGTGCTCGGCCGCACCGTGGGCGATCTGGACGAGGGCGCGGGGCCGGCCGCTGTCCGGAAGCCAGGTGTACGCGGCGATCTGTGCGCCGTCGGCGGCGGTCGCCGTTCCCGTGCGGTGCGGAGTGCTCATCGGGCACGCCTCCTGGTGTCTGCGTTCTGGGTGTTGGGTGTGCTGAGGCTGACTCTCCCCAGGGCCGGACGCCTCACACCAGGCCTCTGCCGGCCCATTGACCCCTTTGTGGGCGGGAACCTACTCTGAGCGACGCACTCCAGAAAGCGCTTTCTAGTCCCGTTAGCCGTCTCACCAGCACCGGGAGCGCCCATGAGTCATCCCGCGCGAAGATTCCTTCTGTCCTTCACCGCCGTCGGAGCCCTGCTGGCGCTGATCCTGGGACTCGGGGTGGCCTCGCCTCCCCGCGCCGAGGCAGCGCCTTTCCGCGTTCTGGTCTTCTCCAAGGTCACGAATTTCGCTCACGACTCGATTCCGGCGGGGATCGAGGCGGTCGAGAAGCTCGGCCGTGAGAACGGCTTCGAAGTCGAGGCCACCGAGGACGCCGCCGCCTTCACCGACACCAACCTCGCCCGCTTCCAGGCGATCGTCTTCAACAACACCAACTCCACTCCGGAGAAGGGCGACCTGCTGGACGCCGGGCAGCGGGCCGCCCTGCAGAAGTTCGTACGCTCCGGGGGCGGCTGGGTCGGTCTGCACGCCGCGTCGGCCAGTGAGCGCGACTGGGGCTGGTACGAGGGCCTGGTCGGCGCGATCTTCGACAAGCACCCTGCCGTACAGACCGGACGGGTGAAGGTCCTGGACCGGGCGCACCCGTCCACCGAGGGGCTGCCGGAGCTCTGGGAGCGCACGGAGGAGTGGTACAACTGGCGCACCAATCCGACCGGGAAGGTGCACACCCTCGCGCAGATCAAGGTGCGCGACGGCATCACCGGTCTGGACGAGGGCGTCGACCACCCGTGGTCCTGGTGCCAGAACTACGACGGCGGACGGTCCTGGTTCACAGCGGGCGGCCACGACAAGTCGGCGTTCCAGGAGGAGGACTTCCTCCAGCACGTCCTCGGCGGCATCCAGTGGGCCGCGGGCAACAAGCCGGGCGACTGCACGGCGACGAAGACCGGCTCCTTCCAGCGCACCGCGCTGGCCACGAACGACCTGGCCGACCCGTTCGAGCTGGCCGTCGCGCCCGACCGGCGGGTCTTCTTCATCCAGCGCACCGGCAAGCTGAAGGTCATCGACCAGACGACGCTCAAGGTCTCGACCGCGCTGGACTTCGCGTACACGCCGGAGATGACGAGCCAGTCCGACGGTCTGCTCGGGCTCGCCCTCGACCCGGGGTTCGAGAAGAACAGGTGGCTGTACCTGCTGCACTCCGACAAGACCGAGAAACGGCTCAACCTGTCCCGCTTCACCGTGAGCGGTACGGGGGGCGGCACCACGGTCGACCCCGCCTCCGAGAAGCGGCTGCTGACCATCCCCACGCTGCGCGGCGAGGGCCGGGCCAACTCCCACATGGCCGGGTCGATCGCCTTCGACACGTCAGGCAGCCTGTACGTCGCCACCGGTGACAACACCGACCCGTTCGCGTCCGACGGCTTCACGCCGATCGACGAGCGCGAGGGACGCCGCGCCTGGGACGCGCAGGGCACCTCGGGCAATACGAACGACCTGCGCGGCAAGGTGCTGCGCATCACCCCGCGGGACGACGGCACGTACACCGTCCCGGCCGGGAACCTCTTCGCGCCGGGGACCGAGAAGACGCGGCCCGAGATCTACGCGATGGGCATGCGCAATCCGTTCCGGATCACCACCGACCTGCGGAGCGGCGCGCTGATGGTCGCCGACTACGGGCCGGACGCCCGCCAGGCGAAGGCCGACCGTGGTCCCGAGGGGACCGTGGAGTACACCCGCATCACGAAGGCGGGCAACTTCGGCTGGCCGTACTGCATCGGCGACAACACCCCTTTCAACGACTACGACTTCGCCACGAAGACCTCGGGCGGGAAGTTCGACTGCGGATCGCTGGTCAACGACTCGCCGAACAACACCGGACTGCGTGAGCTGCCGCCCGCCCGGCCCGCCTCGGTCTGGTACGCGTACTCGGCGTCGCCCGAGTTCCCCGAGGTCGGCACCGGGGGCGGCGGGCCGATGAGCGGCCCGGTCTACGACTACGACGAGGCCAACCCGTATCCGACGAAGTTCCCCGAGTACTTCGAGGGGAAGTGGTTCACCTACGAGCTGACCCGGCAGTGGTTCAAGACCTTCTCCGTGCAGGAGAAGGACCAGACTTTCACCGACCCCCGCTTCGCGCCCGCCAGGGCGGGCGATCTCCAGTCGATCAACCCCGTCTTCGGCGACATGAAGTGGAACCAGCCCTTCGACGCCGACTTCGGACCCGACGGAGCGATGTACGTCATCGACTTCGGCCTCGGCAGCGGCACGGGACGCGGGGGCAGCAACGACGGTGCGGGCATCTACCGCATCGACTACGTCGCCGACGCAGCTGCCCGCCGCCAGGGCGACCGCGAGTCCGGACAGCGGTCCCGCGCCGCTGACCGTGGAGTTCTCCAGCGCCGGGTCCGGGCTGCCGGACGGTGAACCCGTGACGTACGCCTGGGACTTCGACGGGAACGGCACGACGGATTCGACGGAGGCGAACCCCACGCACACCTACCGGACCGAGGGCCGCTTCACCGCCCGCCTCACGGTCGGTGCGCCCAAGGGCCTGACGGGACTCGCCGTGCAGGAGATCACCGTCGGGAACAGCCGGCCGGAAGTGACCCTCCAGCAGCCGCCGGACGGCGGGATGTTCAGCTTCGGCGACACCATCCCCTTCACCGTCAAGGTCAAGGACCGGGAGGACGGGCGGCCCGTCGACTGCTCGCGGGTGGTCGTCCAGTCCCAGCTCGGCCACGACAGCCATCTGCATCCGCTGGACAACTACACCGGGTGTACGGGTGAGATCGTGACCGATGCCGGGGACAGTCACGGCCCCGGCCAGAACCTGTACTACGGGATCACCGCGCAGTACGAGGACAAGGGCGGCCCGGACGGCGTCCCGGCCCTCACCGGCTCCGCTTCGCTGACGCTGCGCCCGGCGCTGCGCGAGGCCGAGCACTTCACGACGACGGGCGGCGCGCACGACGGCGCCGTGGTCGCGAGCCGTGCGGACGCCTCGGGCGGGAAGCGGCTGACCGAGATCGAGGACGGCGACTGGATCTCCTTCGATCCGGTGCATCTCAAGGGCATCGACTCGGTGACGGTCGGCGCGGCGTCCGGCGGCATCGGCGGTGACATCGAGTTCCGCACGGGATCGCCGGCCGGTCCGCTGCTCGGCAAGGTGAGCGTGGCGAACACGGGCGGCTGGGGCAACGTCGTCTCGCCGACCGTCGAACTGGCGGCCCCGCCCCCGGGCGGCACGATGAAGCTGTACGCCGTGTTCACCAACCCGCAGTGGTCGGCGGACAAGCCGGACCTCTTCGCCGTCGACTGGCTGCACTTCAACGGCCGCGGCGTCGAGAAGAAGCCGGGCACGAAGGTCTCCGTGACCGCGGCCCCGGCCGGGGGCGGCGCACCGTTCGCGGTGAAGCTCACCGGCAAGGTGAAGCCGCTGCCGGGCCGCACCATCGCCTCGTACCACTGGGACTTCGGCGACAACGCGAAGTCGCGCCGGGCACGGAGGGCCCTGCGGCGGAGCACACGTACGCCAGGAAGGGGACGTACACCGCGCATCTGACCGTCACCGACGACAAGGGTGACACGACTTCCGGAGCAGTCCGGATCGACGTGAGTTGAGGTGGGTCGAACATGAACAGCAGCACACGGCGCTCGTTCCTCGGTACGGCCGTCGGGATCGCCGCGGCGGCCGGGACGGCGGGCGGCACGGCGGAGGCCGTCGGTCCGCGGCGGCGCATCCCGCCGTCCGGCATCGGGATGCACCTCTACACCATGCGCACTCCCCTGGCGAAGGACTTCGGGGGGACGCTCGCCCGCCTCGCGGAGATGGGCTATGCGACGGTCGGGGTCAGCGGCAGACACGGGAACAGCGCGGCGGACATCCGGCGGATGCTCGACGGGGCCCGGCTCAGGGCGGTGCTCGAACACGTCGCGTACACCACCGTTTCGG
Organism: Streptomyces altiplanensis; assembly: GCA_003719395.1. GTDB lineage: Bacteria > Actinomycetota > Actinomycetes > Streptomycetales > Streptomycetaceae > Streptomyces > Streptomyces altiplanensis. The sequence goes on along the minus strand of RHMC01000175.1, from coordinate 8,515 downwards.
GCAGCGGCCTGCCGCAGGCCGTCGACGATGTCGTCACGCTCGGCGGGAAGTGGATCGTCGTGCCGAGCCTGCCGGGTGCGATGCACAGCCCGGCCGGCTTCCGGGAAGCCGCACGGCAGTTCAACAAGGCGGGGCTCGCGGCCCGTGAGAAGGGTCTGAAGGTGCTCTTCCACAACCACGGCAGCGACCATGTGGTCAGCGGCGGCGAGAACCTCTACGACATCCTGCTCACCGAGACCGATCCGGAGCTGGTGGGATTCGAGCTGGATGTGTACTGGGCGGCCAGGGGCGGCGCCGACCCGGCACGGCTCTTCGTCGAACACCCGCGGCGCTTCCCCGCCCTGCACGTCAAGGACATGGCGCCGAACGGGGACTTCGCGGACGTGGGCTCCGGGGTGCTCGACTTCCCTGCGATGTTCGACGTGGCGCGGCGGGGCGGCGTGAAGCAGTGGCTGGTGGAGCACGACGCACCGGCCGACCCCTTCGCGACCGCGCTGAACAGCTATGGGTATCTGTCCCGGCTGCGGTACTGAGTACGCGGCCGGGGCCGCGGCACTGAGGGCGGCCGCCGCCCCGGACGTCCAGGTGCGTCCGGGGCCGGCGGCAGGCGCGGTCCTGCGAGTGCTCGCCGGAGCGACGGCGGGTGCCTCCGTGGTGCCGGTCGGTACGGCCGACGGCCGCCTGGGCAAAGTCCGACGCGGCCGTCTCCGGCTGAAGGCCGAGTACCCCCGAGGACGGTGGGGAGGCGGGCGCCGGGGCGGCCCCCGGCCGGGGCCGTGCTCGCGCGGCGCAGTGCACGGCGCGGTCGGTCCGGAAGTCGCGGGCCGGTTCGCGGGCACGGGGCATGACGGCGCGACGCTCCTCACCGTCCGGGCGGACACGCCGACCGACGCCTTCGCACCGGGGTGGGCGCCGGCTCCGGCCCGCGCGTCAGTCGCCCGCGGCGGCCGTTCCCAGGAGCCCCCGGATGTGCGTCGTGGCGTCCCGGAACTCGGGCCGCCCCATGGTCTGCGCGTAGTCCCGCTCCGCGCCCATCCCGACCTCGACGATCTCCGTGATCGTGCCGGGCCGGGGGCTCATCACCACCACCCGGTCCGCGAGGTAGACCGCTTCCGAGATGGAGTGGGTGACGAGCAGGACGGTGGTGCCGGTCTCGCGCCAGATGCGGTTGAGCTCCATGTTCATCTGCTCGCGGGTGAGCGCGTCCAGCGCGCCGAACGGCTCGTCCATGAGCAGTACGGGCGGCTCGTGCAGCAGCGCGCGGCACAGTGCGACCCGCTGCTGCATACCGCCGGACAGCTCGTGCGGGTAGGCGTCCTCGAAGCCTCCGAGCCCGGTCATCGCGATCAGTTCGGCGGCGCGCTCACGGGCCCGCGCGGCCGGCATCCTGCGCATCTCGGCCTGGAGGAGGATGTTGCGCCGGGCCGAGCGCCACTCCAGGAGTGCGGCGCGCTGGAAGACGTAACCGATGTCGTGGCGCGGCCCCTTCACCTGCTCGTCGCGGAGCCGGACCTGGCCCGAGGACGGCTTCAGCAGGCCGGCGACCAGCTTGAGAAGCGTCGACTTGCCGCAGCCCGAAGGGCCGACGATCGCCACGAATTCGCCCATCGCGACGTGGAGGCAGACGTCGCGCAGTGCGGTGACGTCCCTGTTCTTCGTGCGGAAGCGGACGGCCACGTCGTCGATGCCGACCGCCGCGGACGCCGCCGCGCGGAGCGTTGCGTTCCTGGCCATCGTCATCCCTTCAGCGCCGTACCGGCGTCCCAGTACTCCGACACGTCCTTCGGGCTCCTGACCATCCCGGCCTCGGCGAAGACGTCGACGGTCTGCTCCCAGTCGGCCTCGGTGTTGACGCCGGGCGCCTTGCCTTCGGTCGCGTCGGTGTGCAGCAGCGTCAGCGTCGTCCTGAACTGCTCCGACAGCACGTCCTCGGGCGGGAGCTGCTCCGAGGCCCCGTCCATCGAGGCGATCGCGGGCCCGGGCGCCTTCTCGGCCTCCGCCCAGGATTCACTGACGGCCTCGACCATGCGCTTGGCGACATCAGCCCCGGGGCCGGCCAGGCTCTTCGGCCCGGCGATCAGGCCGTTGGAGTAGAAGTTCAGGCCGTGCTCGGAGAAGCGCAGGTAACCGACGTCCTTCTTCGCCTTGTTCTGCATGGTCGGGCCCTGGTCGCTCGCGTAGCCGAGCAGCGCGTCGGTCTTGCCGGAGATCACCGCGGCGATCTTGCCCGCCGGGTCGGTGTTCTGGACCTTGACGTCGGACTCCGCCAGGCCGTTCTTCTTGAGGAAGATCGGGAAGGTCTTGGAGAGTGCGTCGCCCGCCGTGCCCGCGATCGTCCTGCCCTTGAGGTCCGCGGGCGTCTCGATGCCCTGCGCGTCGAAGAACTGCACGGACGCGGGCGTGGTCTGGAGGAAGACGCCGAGGCTCTTGACCTTCACGCCCTGGTCGACTCCGGCGAGCAGGGCGGGGGTGTCGGCCCAGCCGAAGTCGGTCTGGCCGGCGGCCGTCGCCTGGACGGTCTTCTGCGATCCCTGACCGGCCCTGATCGTCAGGTCGATGCCGTGCTTCTCGAAGATCTTCTTCTGCTTGCCGTAGTAGAAGGGGGCGTGTTCGCCGTACGGATACCAGTTGAGCGTCAGCGTGACCTTGTCGAGCTTCTTGCCCGAGTCGCTCGTGCTGGTGGCGGAGCCGTCCTCGCCGCAGGCGGCCGTGGCGACCAGCATCAGAGGCACGAGTCCGATCAGAAGTCTGCGCGCATGCATGGGGCCGGCCCTCTCGGAGTCAGTACGCGAGGAGTACGTGGTCAGTACGTGGTGGTGACGGACGCGTCCCGGCGGCTCGCGTGCCACGGGAGCAGCAGCTTCTCGGCGATCTCGACGAGGACGAAGAGGACGACGCCGATCAGTGACATGACGAGCAGTCCCGCGAAGAGCATCGGGGTGTCGAGGTTCCCGTTGGCCTGGAGGATCACGTAACCGAGCCCTTCGTTGGCGCCGACGAACTCGCCGACGACGGCGCCGGTCACGGCGAGCGTGACGGCCACCTTGAGCCCGGAGAAGAGGTGCGGGAGGGAGGCGGGGAAGCGGATCTTGACGAAGGTCTGCCAGGGGCTCGCCCCCATGGTCGCCGACAGTTGCAGCATTTCGGGGTCGACCGCCTTGAGGCCGGTCACCATGGAGATCACGACGGGGAAGAAGGCGATCAGCACGGCGATGAGGATCTTCGGCGCGATGCCGAATCCGAGCCAGACGACGAACAGCGGCGCGATGGCGATCTTCGGTACGACCTGGGCGAAGAGCAGGACCGGATAGAGCGTCTTCTCGACCGTCGACGAGTAGACCATCACCACCGCCGCGAACACGCCGACCACGACCGCGATCAGGAAGCCGAGCAGTGTCTCGTAGGTGGTCACCCAGCTGTGCTGCGTGAGGTAACCCGTCTTCTGCGTCAGTACGTCGAGCGTCGCGCCGGGCGAGGGGACGAGATACGCCTCGACCAGCTCGGCCGCGGCGACCGTCCACCAGGCGGCGAGCAGGGCCACCAGGAGGACGAGGGGGCGCCAGCTCTTCTCCGCCGCGCCGAGGAACCGTTCGCGGGCGCCCGGCTTCTCCCGTACGGCGACTCCGGCGGCCGGGGCCGCTCCGGCCGCCGTTTTCCCGGCCGCCGTCGTCGGCGTTCCCGGCGTTCCCGGCGTTCCCGGCAGGATGTGCTGGCTCACGGTGAACTCCTCAGGAATACGGAGGCAGTTGCGAAGAGCTGTGTGGCTAGGAACTGGAAAACACTTTTAGAAAGCGCTTTCTGACAAGGTGTCGCCACGCTAGTGACCGGCTGTACGCACGGTCAATAGGCCGTCCCGAAGTTTCGGGACCCTGCCGCCACCGCTCCCCACGGGGGTCGAGTCGAGTGCACGGGAATCACCGGCCCGCGTGACGCTGGAGGCCGTCGCCCGCGCGCGGAGGTCTCCCTGGCCCCGCCCCTTCCCGCAGCCGGGGCTCCGCCCCGGACTCCGCTCCTCAATCGCCGGGGACTCCATCGGAGCCTGTCCGGCGATCGAGGACACGCCCGAAGGGCGTCCGGGGCCTGGGGGGCTTGCCCCGGGTTCGGGAAGGGGGCGGGCAGGGGAAGAAGCCCGCCGCAGGCGCCCCACCCCGCTCACTCCCCCGTCCCCACTCCGAGGAGCCCCCGCGATGCCCGCCCCCTACCTGCGACTCCCCCCGACCGACCGCCTGCGGTCGCCCCGCACCGGATGGACCCGCGCCCACTGGGAAGCCATGGCCGACCACCTCCTGGACTCCCTCGTCCCGTACGCGACACCGGGCTTCGCCCAGTACCGGCTCCCCGGACGAGGCAGCTGGTCGGGAGTGGTCTCGGACGGCCTCGAAGGCTACGCGCGCTCATTCCTGCTGGCCTCCTTCCGGATCGCCGGATCGGGCGGTGACGTCGATCCGCGCCTGATCGAAAGGTACGTGCAGGGTCTGACAACGGGCACCGCCCCAGACTCCGGCTCCGGCTCGGGCTCCGGAGAGGCCTGGCCGCGCCTCACCGACTGCTCCCAGCAGATGGTCGAGGCCGCCTCGATCGCCGTCGGCCTGCACGAGACCCGCCCCTGGATCTGGGACCGTCTCGACACCCGTGTCCAGGAGCGGGTGACCGACTGGCTCTCCGGCTTCGTCGGCGGCCGCACCTGGGACAGCAACTGGCGGCTCTTCCAGGTCGTGTCCGAGCAATTCCTGGCCTCCGTCGGCGCGCCGCACAGCCGCTCCGACATCGAGGGCGGCCTGGACCGTATCGAGGACTGGTACGCCGGCGACGGCTGGTACACCGACGGCGACGGCCGGAACTTCGACTACTACATCGGCTGGGCGATGCATCTCTACCCGCTGCTGTGGTCCCGCATGGCAGGCGCCGACGACGGCGGCCGCACCCCCGTCTACCGGGACCGCCTCTCCCTGTTCCTCGCCACCTACCCGCACTTCTTCGGCGGCGACGGCTCCCCCGTCCACCAGGGCCGTTCCCTCACCTACCGCTTCGCGTCCGTCGCCCCCGTATGGATGGGCGCGCTCGCCGACTGCACCCCGCTGGAGCCGGGCGTCACCAGGCGCCTCGCCTCCGGTGCGCTCCGGCACTTCGCGGAGCGCGGCGTCCCCGACGAGCGGGGGCTGTTGCCCCTGGGCTGGTACGACACCTTCCTCCCGGCGACCCAGCCCTACTCGGGCCCGGCGTCCCCCTACTGGGCGAGCAAGGGCTTCCTCGGCCTTCTCCTGCCCGCCGGCCACCCCACGTGGACCTCGCGCGAACTGCCGCTCCCCGTCGAGGAGTCCGACCAGTACACCGCGCTTCCGGCCCCCGGCTGGCTGCTCCACGGCACCCGCCACGACGGCATCGTGCGCCTCGTCAACCACGGCAGCGACCACAATCCGCTCACCGGCGACGCCGAGGACGATCCGCACTACGCGAAGTTCGCCTACTCCACGGCGACAGCGCCCGACGCCGCCGCGCACGCCTGGACGCGCGCCGTCGACAACCACCTCGCGCTCCTCGCACCCGACGGCACCCCTTCGCGCCGCCGCCGGATCAACCCCGGCGACTGCGCGGGGCGTACCGCCTCCTCCTGGCACGTCGCGCACCTTCCCGGCGACGAGCGGGAGTTCCGTATCGACACGACCAGCGTGCTGTACGGACCGTGGGAGGTGCGGGTCCACCGGGTGGAGGCCCCGGAGGGGGCGGGCGTGCGCGAGGGCGGCCACGCGGTGGCGGGGTCCGAGCGCCCCTGGGCGGAGACGGGCCCCGGCTGGGCCCTGGCCCGTACGGCCGAGGGCCTGACCAGCGCGGTCGTCGCGCTGTACGGCTGGGACGCGGAGGAGGCCGCGGTCTCGCGCGACGTCCAGGCCAATGCGTACGGTCCGCACTCCGCGACACCGTGTCTGCGGCTCGGCGCCCATCCGGGCGGGCACAGCGTCCAGGTGTCCCTGATCGCGCTGTCCCGGGACACGGTCCGCCCCCAGGCGCTGCGCGAGGCCGTCACGGTCGAGGTCTCGGCCGGATCGGTCCGGCTGTCCTTCCCCGACGGATCGGTCGCGGACGTATGACGTCACCGCACGACGTGTGCGGGGTGCGGGCCCGTGTCAGAGCCAGATCCCGCCGTCCTCCCGGCGCCGGATCAGTTCGGCCAGCTCCGCGGCCATCGCCTTGATCGTCTCCAGTCCCGCCCGCCCCCACTGGCGCGGCTCGGTGTCGACGACACAGACCGTGCCGAGCAGGATGTCCGTACGGTCGATGACGTGCGCGCCCATGTACGACCGGATGCCGATCTCGTCGACGACCGGGTTGCCCGCGAACCGCGGGTAGTCGCAGACGTCCTCCAGAACGAGCGCCTTGCGCCGCGCGACGACATGCGGGCAGTAGCCGTGGTCGCGGGCGAGGAACCGGCCGATACGGCTCGTCGCGGCCACCGCGCCCAGGTCGGTACCGCTGTGCGTGCCGGTCGGGGTGTGCAGTCCGGCGAAGAACTGCCGGTTCTCGTCGATGAAGTTGACCATGGAGTACGGCGCGCCGGTCACCTCCGCGAGCCGGTCGGCGAACGCGTCGAACGCGGGCACGGCCCGGTCGCCCAGCCCGAGCTGGTGGAGCCGCTGCACACGGGCGGGCGCCTGAGGGTCGGCGGGGGGAAGCAGCAGGGGGCCGATCCTGTGGTGGGTCATGCGGGTGCTCCGTAACTCGGCGGGGCCGGGGTGAGGGTGAGGAGGTGCCGGACGAGGGTGACCAGCGTGTTGATCCCCGAGCCGGCGACACGGGCGTCGCACAGCACGACGGGGATCTTGTGACCGAGGTCGAGCGCGGCCCGCACTTCCTCCGGTTCGTAGCGGTGGGCGCCGTCGAACTCGTTGACGGCCACGACGAATTCGATGCCGCGCCGCTCGAAGAAGTCGAGGGCCGCGAAGCAGTCCTGGAGGCGGCGGGTGTCGGCGAGCACGACGCGCCGAGGGCGCCCTTGGAAAGTTCGTCCCACATGAACCAGAAGCGCTCCTGGCCGGGGGTGCCGAAGAGGTACAGCACGTGCCGGTCGTCGAGAGTCATCCGGCCGAAGTCCATGGCGACGGTCGTCGTGGCCTTGTCCTCGACACCTTCCAGGCGGTCGGTCCCGACGCTCATCTGGGTGAGCAGTTCTTCCGTGCTCAGTGGTGCGATCTCGCTGACCGCTCCCACAAAGGTCGTCTTGCCGACCCCGAACCCGCCCGCGACGAGGATCTTGAGTGCGGTGGGAAACAGGTCAGAGCCGTCGTCGTAGGCCATCGAGCACTGCCTCCAGCAGGGATAGGTCGGTGGGCTGGTCGTCGAAGCGGGGCGCGTGGGTGGTGAGCGCTCCGCAGCCGACCAGGTCGGACAGCAGCACCTTGGTGACGACCGCGGGAAGCCGCAGGTACGCCGCGATCTCCGCCACCGAAGTGGGATGTGCGCACAGCCCGAGCGCCTGGGCGTGCTCGGGACCGAGGTGCATCAGCGGTTCCACCCCGGTGGCCCGCACCATGGACAGCAGGTCGAGGGCGGTCGTGGGGCGGGTGCGGCCGTCACTCACCGCGTACGGACGGACGAGCCGGCCGGCCGCGTCGTCGAGCCACGGCCCGTCCTGCGGGGGCGGCACCCTCAGAATCCCGTGGCGCTCTGTGCGCCCGCCCTCTGCCTGGCCGGTGTCACCAGGTACGGCCGTACGCTCTTGACGAGCATCGCCATCTCGTAGCCCAGCACCGCCGCGACCGCCTCGCGGCCCGCGAGTACCGCGAGGCAGGTGCCGGAGCCGGCGGTGGAGACGAAGAGGAGGGTGGAGTCGAGCTCCACGACGATCTGGCGGACCTCTCCGGCGTCACCGAAGCGGGCGCCCGCGCTGCGGCCGAGCGAGTACAGGCCGGAGGCGAGGGCGGCCATGTGGTCGGCGCTGTCGTTGTCGAGGCCGTGGACCGACTTGACCAGGCCGTCGGAGGAGAGCAGAACCGCGTTGCGCGTGAAGGGAACACGCTGGACCAGGCCGCTCAACAGCCAGTCGAGGTCGGGCACTCGGCCGGTCGGCGCATCACTCGCCATGGTGCATCTACTCCTTGGGGTACCGCGGGACGGAAGGGTGGGGAGAACGACGGGAGCGGTCAGCCCGCGCCGTCCTCCCGCGGGTGGTACGGCTGCGGCTGCTGTTCCGGGGCCGGTGCCCAGTCCGGTGCCTGGCCCGGCTGTGGAAAGAAGTGCGGGTCCGCCTGTGCCTCCGCCAGGCCGATGCCCCGCTGGAAGGCCGCCATCAGACCCGGGTCGTGGAGGGCGGGGTACTCGTCCTCCCGGCGTGCGGCGGGGGCTTCTCTGAGCTCGGGCACCAGGTTCTCCTGGCTGCGGCGCCTGGGCAGCCGGGGGCGGCTCACCGCGCCGCTCGTGTATCCGTCCGCGGGCGGTTGCGGTTGCAGTTGCGGTTGCGCGGGGACCGGTTCGGCGGGGAAACCGGGCACGGTGGAGCGGCTGACGCCCGGGCGGGCGG
>RHMC01000174.1 GCA_003719395.1 Streptomyces altiplanensis | reverse complement strand
GTGGGCGGGCTGGGCGGGGTGGTCGGAACAGGCGCGGCCACGAGTGAAAACCTCCGGTCGGTGGGCAGCATGGATCACATTGCCGACCAGACTTCCCGGCACACCTGTGGACTATTGACGCGTTCCTGACGCGGACACCCACTCTACCGGGGGTGTGCAAGGACGGAATCCGGTGATCATCACTTTACGAGCAGAACGGGCACCCGGCGCGGGGAGCCGGGTGCCCGTTCTGGGGGCGTACTAACGCGGCCGTGACCAATGAATCGGCGAACCGAGGGGACCGGCGAACCGAGGGGACCGGCGAACCGACGGCCGACGTGGCCCCGGGGCGCCGGTGCTCGCTCTCAGTCCTCGCTGCCCGCGTTCGGCAGCTTGGTCTGGATCAGGTCCATCACCGAGGAGTCGGTGAGCGTGCTGACATCGCCCAGCTGCCGGTTCTCGGCGACGTCACGCAGCAGTCGCCGCATGATCTTGCCGGAGCGGGTCTTGGGCAGTTCGGCCACCGGGAGGATCCGCTTGGGCTTGGCGATCGGGCCGAGGGTGGCGCCGACGTGGTTGCGGAGCTCGGCAACGAGGGTCTTTGTCTCGGACGCCGTGCCGCGCAGGATCACGAAGGCGACGATGGCCTGGCCGGTCGTCTCGTCGTTCGCGCCGACGACGGCCGCCTCGGCGACCGACGGGTGCGAGACGAGGGCCGACTCGACCTCGGTGGTGGAGATGTTGTGGCCGGAGACGAGCATGACGTCGTCGACCCGGCCGAGCAGCCAGATGTCGCCGTCGTCGTCCTTCTTGGCGCCGTCGCCCGCGAAGTACTTACCCTCGAAGCGGGACCAGTAGGTGTCGATGAAGCGCTGGTCGTCGCCCCAGATGGTGCGGAGCATGGACGGCCACGGCTCGGTCAGGACCAGGTAGCCGCCGCCCCCGTCGGGCACCTCGTTCGCCTCGTCGTCGACGACGGTCGCGCTGATGCCGGGCAGCGCGCGCTGGGCGGATCCGGGCTTGGTCGCGGTGGTGCCGGGCAGCGGCGAGATCATCATGGCGCCAGTCTCGGTCTGCCACCAGGTGTCCACGATCGGGCACGTGTCGGCGCCGATGTGCTTGCGGTACCACATCCAGGCCTCGGGGTTGATCGGCTCGCCGACCGAGCCGAGGATCCGCAGCGAGGACAGGTCGAACTTGGCGGGGATGTCGTCCCCCCACTTCATGAACGTGCGGATCGCGGTCGGCGCGGTGTAGAGGATCGTGACGCCGTACTTCTGCACGATCTCCCAAAAGCGCCCCTGGTGCGGGGTGTCCGGGGTGCCCTCGTACATGACCTGCGTCGCGCCGTTGGCCAGCGGGCCGTAGACGATGTACGAGTGCCCGGTCACCCAGCCGATGTCGGCGGTGCACCAGTAGACGTCGGTCTCGGGCTTGAGGTCGAAGACGGCGTGGTGGGTGTACGCGGCCTGGGTGAGGTAGCCGCCGGAGGTGTGCAGGATGCCCTTCGGCTTCCCCGTGGTGCCCGAGGTGTAGAGGATGAAGAGCGGGTGTTCCGCGTCGAAGGCCTCGGGGGTGTGCTCGGCGGACTGGCGGGCGACGATCTCGTCCCACCAGACGTCCTTGCTGTCGTCCCACGCGGTGTCCTGGCCCGTGCGGCGGACCACGAGGACGTGCTCCACCTGCGGGCACTTGGCGACGGCCTCGTCGATGGCCGGCTTGAGCGCCGAGGGCTTGCCGCGGCGGTAGCCGCCGTCGGCGGTGATGACGACCTTGGCGTCCGCGTCCTGGATGCGGGAGGCGATGGCGTCGGCCGAGAAACCGCCGAAGACCACCGAGTGCGCGGCGCCGATGCGGGCGCAGGCCAGCATCGCCACGGCGGCCTCGGGAATCATCGGCAGGTAGACGGCGACCCGGTCGCCCTTGGCGACGCCCAGCTCGGTGAGGGCGTTGGCGGCGCGTGAGACCTCGTCCTTGAGCTCGGCGTAGGTGATGGCGCGGCTGTCGCCGGGCTCGCCCTCGAAGTGGATGGCGACGCGGTCGCCGTGACCGGCCTCGACGTGCCGGTCCACGCAGTTGTACGCCACGTTCAGCTCGCCGTCGGCGAACCACTTCGCGAACGGCGGGTTCGACCAGTCGAGTGTCTCGGTCGGCTCGGTGGCCCAGGTCAGGCGCTTGGCCTGCTCGGCCCAGAAGCCCAGCCTGTCCGCCTCGGCCTGTTCGTACGCCTCCGCCGTGACGTTGGCGTTCGCGGCCAGCTCGGCGGGCGGCGAAAATCGACGCTCCTCCTTCAAGAGGTTGGCCAGGCTTTCGTTGCTCACGACATCTCCCATTCCCAGGGCGTCCGATGTGTCCCGTGCCCTAGCTCATCAGTCTCGTGCCCGGGTGACAAGAGCCTTCCGGGAATTGGTTTAGACCTGTGAGCTGGGGCGGGCCGCATCCGGTCGGTGTTTGCGGCGGCGTGCGGCCCCTCCTCGCAGGGCGGCGCGGGGAGGGGCCATACGGTCTCACGGACGCGGAGGCGGATCGGTTCAGGCGCGGGATTCCTGGAGCGCGCCTGCTGCCTCGCCTTCCGTCCCGCTTGCCGTCTCGTTTTCCGTCCCGCCTTCCGTACCCGAAGGGCCGACCCGGTCGAAGACTTCTCCGGTCCCGTCGGCCCGGACGCCGTCCTTCAGCAGATACGCCTGGGCCTCGCCGACATGGAAGTACATGCCGTGCAGTTCGAGCGTGCCCTCGGCGAGCCGGCGGCGCACCGCCTCGTGCGTGCGCAGATGCTCCAACTGCTGGACCACATTGGTCAGGCAAAGCTGCTCGATCGCATCGGCCGGCATCCGTCCCGAGATCCTCGCCCAGGAGTGGCGCCTGCTCCTCATCCGCTCCAGGCTGGGTGTGCCGTGCCGCAGCCAGCGCCACAACGGCGTCTGGGCCCCGTCCTGCGGTGCAGTGAGCAGGGCCTGCATCGCGCCGCAGCCGGAGTGCCCGCAGACGGTGATGGACTGGACCTTCAGTACGTCCACGGCGTATTCGATGGCCGCCGCGACCGAGTCGTCCGTGCCCTCCGTACCGGGCGGCGGAACCAGGTTGCCCACATTCCGTACGGTGAAGAGGTCACCGGGGCCACTGGACGTGATCATGCTGGTGACCAGCCGGGAGTCCGCGCAGGTGATGAAGAGCTGCGACGGCGTCTGCCCCTCGCGGGCAAGCCGGGCCAGCTCCTCGCGCACCAGCGGCGCCGTGTTCCGCTGGAAGGCGCTGAGCCCGGTGGCCAGTTGGCCGGCGCGGCGCCGGCGCTCGCCAGGCCCGGTGTGAGGGACGGCGCGGCGGCGTGGTCGTCGCAGTGGTGGTTGCGCCAGGGGGTCCACGGCCGGCAGCAGGTGTGGGCGGAGCGGGCGGAGTGCGTGGGGTCGGCAGAGCCGGGAAGGCCGGCGGAGCCGGTGCCGGCGTCCGGCTCGGCGAACCGGTGACCCGAACGCCCGGTGATTTCGACCCGCCCTCCCTGCGCGACATGCGCGTCCCGCCAGTGCTGGAGTGTTTCGTACGCAGCGTGGTCCATGAAGGACCCCTCCAACTCGACGACCGCGTCGTCCCCCTGGGGCACCTGGCTCAGCGCACGGCTCAGCCGGGGCACCGCCAGGAAGGTCAACTGGCCCCGCACCCTGATGTGGTGGGCGCCGTCCGCAGTCGCCTCCGCGGTGACATGGGTCTTGGCCAGCCGGTGCAGCGCGACCGCGACCGCGACCGCGATCCCCATCACCACACCTTCCAGTACACCGAGGAGAACGACCCCGGCGACCGTCACCACGTACACCAGTACCTCCCGGTGACGGGAGGCGCTGCGGATGTGCGTGACGTTCACCATCTGGAAACCGATGACCATCACCAGCGCGGCGAGCGCGGGCAGCGGGATCAGGTCGATGACCGGGACGAGGAAGAGCGCGGCCAGCACGATCCACAGGCCGTGCAGCATGGTGGAGTGCCGGCTGACCGCGCCCGCCGACACATTGGCGACGCTCCGTACGGCGACACCGGCGACCGGCAGTCCGCCGAGCGCCCCGGACACGATGTTCGCGGCTCCCTGCCCGGCCAGTTCGCGATCGAGGTCCGCGCGCATCCCGCTGGTGCGCGGCTCCTTGCGCGCGGACACCAGCTTGTCGACGGCTACGGCCGAAAGCAGTGACTGCACGCTCGTGACCAGCGTGACCGTGAGCACGGCCGCGGCGATCCCGAGCACCGGCCCCTCCGGAAGCCCCGGCAGCGCATGGCTGCTCCAGGACGGCAGGTCGACGCGCGGCACCTTCATCCCGGTCAGTACCGCGAGCACGGCGGCGGCAGCCACCGCGACGAGGGCGGCCGGGACCGTCCGGGCGATCCGGCCCGTACGCCCCGGGATGTGCGGCCAGAAGAGAAGTACGGCGACGGTGAGGGCGCTCACCAGGATGGCCGGTCCGTGGAGGTCGGCCAACTGGGCCGGCAGACCGCGCGCGTTGTCGACGGCGGAACTCTGCGGTGTGCCGCCGAGGACGATGTGAAGCTGGGACAGGGCGATGGTGGCGCCGATGCCGGCCAGCATGCCGTGCACGATCGCCGGGCTGACGGCGAGGGCGGAACGGGCCACACGCACGGCCGACAGCACCAGTTGGGCGGCGCCGGCGAGGACGGTGATGGCGCAGGTGGTGCGCCAGCCGTACTGCAGGATCAGCTCGGCCGTAACCACCGTGAGTCCGGCGGCCGGCCCGCTGACCTGGAGCGGAGCTCCGCCCAGCCGACCGGCGACGAGGCCGCCGACGGCGGCGGCGACGAGGCCGGCCTGGAGCGGGGCGCCGGTGGCCAGGGCGATTCCCAGGGAGAGCGGCAGCGCGATCAGGAAGACGGAGATCGAGGCTGACAGGTCGGCTCCCGCGATACGGAATCGGCGGGGGCGGTTGCGCCGTCGCCCGGCGGGGGGCTGTGGGGACGTCGGAATCGGGATGCGCGTGTAGTGCGCGAAGAGCGGTCGGTGCGGGTGGGGACGCAAGCAGACATGGTTCCCGTCTCCTCCGGGGCAGCGCGGTCGCGGAATGTGGGACGCGGCCGTGGGTCACGGCGTGCAGCGGCGGGATTTTCAACTCTCAGTAAACGAATAGTAATGCAGAGTAAAGAACCAAGGGGGTGATTGGGTGCAAATGGCCTAAAGCTTCACCCGTTTCAGTGCATAAATAATTTAAGCGGCTTGTCATACTTTCTTCTCCTCCGGGGCGTGCGAAGTTTGCCGCGCAGTGTCGGCACTTCAGCGCAGGAAACCTGAGGGAAGAGGGTGGGTGGATGATGGCCGCCGCGAAGAGGATCGTCTTCGGCGTCGTCGCAATGACCATGGCGGGTGCGCTCGCCGCCTGTTCCGGACCCGCCGGCCCGGAACCCCCCAAAGCCGAGGGGGGCGCCCACGGGGAGAAGAAGGGTCCCCCCGCCGCGGCGCCCGAGAACGCGGTGCGCCTGATCGGCGACGGCTCCACGGCGTACACGGGCAAGCAGCCGCACCTGCCCAGGCCCCAGCGGCTGAAGCCTGGTCAGAAGCCGCCCCAGTTCGTGGTGTTCTCCTGGGACGGGGCGGGGGAGGACAGCCAGCGGCTCTTCTCCCACTTCCGCAAGGTCGGCAAGAAGTACGACGCGACGATGACGTACTTCCTCAGCGGCGTGTACCTGCTGCCGGAGGACAAGCGGCACCTCTACGACCCGCCTCAGCACTCGCAGGGCCGTTCCGACATCGGCTTCAACGACGTCGCGGGAATCAGCGACACCGTGGACCAGCTGCGCGGCGCGTGGCTGGACGGCAACGAGATCGGCACGCACTTCAACGGCCACTTCTGCGGCAAGGACGGCGGCGTCGGAACCTGGTCCGCGGAGGAGTGGAAGAGCGAGATCGCGCAGGCCAAGGCGTTCGTGAAGCGCTGGAAGACCAATTCGGGCCTGAAGGAGGCGAAGCCGCTGCCCTTCGACTACGACAAGGAGCTCATCGGCGCCCGCACGCCCTGCCTGGAAGGGCAGAAGAACATGATGCGGGCCGGAAAGGAGCTGGGCTTCCGCTACGACTCGAGCGGTGTCGGCAAGCAGGTGTGGCCGAAGAAGACCCAGGGTCTGTGGGACATTCCGCTTCAGTTGGTCCCGGTGCCGGGACGGGCCTTCGAAACGCTCTCGATGGACTACAACTTCATGGTCAACCAGTCGGGAACGGTCAAGGGCGACCCGTCCCAGCACGAGTTCTGGGGCAACCAGATGCGTGACGGCCTGTTGAAGGCCTTCGACCGCTCGTACAACGGAAACCGCGCCCCGCTGATCATCGGCAACCACTTCGAGTCCTGGAACGGCGGCACGTACATGCGCGCCATCGAGGAGACGATCAAGACGGTCTGCGTGCAGCGGGACGTGCGCTGCGTCTCCTTCAGGCAGGTCGTCGACTGGTTGGACGCGCAGGACCCGAAGGTGCTGGCGAAGATGCGCACCCTGGGGGTCGGCGAGGCCCCGAAGGGGGGCTGGGCGTCATTCCTGGCCGCCCAGCCCGTGGCCACCCCGAGCAGTGTCCGGCCGGGCGCCGCCCACCCGGACAGCCGCTCGCCCGAGCGCCGGGACGACCTTCCCGGTCACGCCGGCTGAGCGGCACCGGCCTCCGCGAGACGCTCATCGAGTACGAAGGCGGGGTCGACCTGGGCGGCCAGGTCGATGCCCGTCTTCGCGTTGCCCCAGCTCTCCGCGTTCTTCAGGTGGAAGTGCACCATCTGGCGCGTGTAGCGCTCCCAGTCGCGGTGCGCGTACGAGTCCTCCGCGGCGTTCTGAAGGGTCTGGAGGGCGAGGCGGTTGTCCGCCTCCAGCAGCTCGAAGCGGGAAGGGCGGCCCTTCTCCATCGCGCGGACCCAGTCGGACGCGCGGACGGTCACCAGGAGGTCGTCGCCCACCTGCTCGCGCAGGAAGTCGATGTCGTCCTGGCCCTGCACCTTGTTGCCGACGACCTTGAGGGACACGCCGTAGTCCCGGGCGTACTCCTTGTACTGGCGGTAGACGGAGACCCCCTTGCGGGTCGGTTCGGCCACCAGGAAGGTCATGTCGAAGCGGGTGAACAGGCCGGAGGCGAAGGAGTCGGAACCGGCCGTCATGTCGACGACGACGTACTCGTCCGAACCGTCGACGAGGTGGTTGAGGCACAGCTCGACCGCGCCGACCTTGGAGTGGTAGCAGGCGACGCCCAGATCGGACTCGGTGAAGGGGCCGGTGGCCATGAGCCGGATCTCGCCGTCGTCGAGCCGCACGGTACGGGCGCACGCGTCGTAGACCGGGTTGTCCTCGCTCACCCGCAGGAGGCGGGAGCCCTCGCCCGGCGGCGTTGTCTTGATCATCGTCTCGGCGGAGGCGATACGGGGGTTGGTGCCGCGCAGGTACTCCTTGATGAGGGGGAGGTGCGCACCCATCGCGGGCAGCGCGGCGGCTTCCGTCTCGTCGAGGCCGAGCGCGGCGCCCAGGTGCTGGTTGATGTCGGCGTCCACGGCGATGACCGGGGCCTCGTTGGCGGTGAGGTGGCGGATGAAGAGCGAGGACAGCGTCGTCTTGCCGCTGCCGCCCTTCCCTACGAAAGCGATCTTCATGTTCACCAAGGGTAATCGCATGATTGCGCCTTGTGTGCGTCCCGAGTGAAGAAGACCACTCCAAGGTGGGGCGAGAGCTGTGGATGCGTAGGCTCCTTACTCATGAGTACGAACGCTGATCCCCTTGCGGCGCTCGGCGCGCTGCCCCGTGTGCCCGAGGCTGTGGACTCCGTACGCAAGGCCGTCGACCGGGTCTACGGGCACCGCGTCATGCGGCGCCGCAGTAACGAGATCACCGCGGAGGCGGCGCTGCGCGGGGCGCGCGGCTCGGCTGCGCTCTCGGGTGCGGACTGGGCGCTGGAGGAGGTGCGACGGCGTACCGACTTCAGCATCGACGAGGAGTCGCGGCGGTCGGCGCGGCGCTGCGGCTGACCGCGGAGGCCGGGCAGCTGCTGTCCATCTGGCGGCAGTCGCCGCTGCGGGTGCTGGCCCGGCTGCATCTGGTGGCGGCGGGCGGTGCGGGTGTGTCGGACGAGTTGGTGGGCCGGCCGCGGCTCGCGGGCGAGCCGGTGAACGAGCCCCTGGTCGAACTTCCGCTGCCGGGCGCCGACGAGGTGGCGGGCCGGCTCGAAGGGCTTTCGGAACTCGTCATCGCGGGCGGTTCCGCGCCGGCGCTGGTGACGGCGGCCGTGGTGCACGGCGAGCTGCTGGCGCTGCGCCCGTTCGGCTCGCACAACGGCCTGGTGGCGCGCACCGCCGAGCGGATCGTCCTGATCGGCAGCGGTCTCGATCCGAAGTCGGTCTGCCCGGCGGAGGTCGGGCACGGGGAGCTGGGGCGCGCGGCGTACGTGGCGGCGCTGGACGGCTACGTGTCGGGGACGCCGGAGGGCATGGCGGCGTGGATCGCGCACTGCGGGCGCGCGGTGGAGCTGGGTGCCAGGGAGTCGACGGCCGTGTGCGAGGCGCTCCAGCGAGGAGCTGCCTGAACTGGCCCGCCGGACTCGCCCGCGCGGGCGGACGGGCAGGGGAGCGAGCGGGCAAAGGGTTGCGGCGGTACCGCTGAGCGGTACCGCCGCTGGCATGTCCGCCGGGTTACCAAGCGTCCTCGAATTTTGCCCATCAGGCCGGGAACTTTGCCCGCCACCTGGTGCGGCTGGCCCGTAATCGACGGGTCGACGTCGCGTGGGTGCTCGGCTTTCATGCTCGGTCCGTGGGGCCTTCGTGCATCAGAGGTCATCCTCTCGGATGTCCTTGGTCTCGCGGGCCGTTGAGTCCTTTGTACTCCTCGGGCCCGTGAAGGGGAACCCCTGGACGCACTTCTTTACTTTTTGGTTTAAATACGGGCAAAGTTTTCGTATGGTTGGCCGGCTCGCGGAGGGCGGCCCCGTCGGCCGGGCCTGCGGCTGACGTACCAGACCAGGCCCGCGGTGGCGGCGGCCGCTCCCACCGCGGCCGCGGCGACGAGCGCGGGGCGGGGCGGCATGGAGAAGGCGGGCAGCCGCTGCTTGAGGCGGACGGGCCGGTTGAAGACGAGAACCGGCCATCCGCGGGCGAGTGCCTCACGGCGCAGCGCCCGGTCCGGATTGACCGCGAAGGGGTGGCCGACGGACTCGAGCATCGGGATGTCGGTCGCCGAATCGCTGTACGCGAAACAGCGCGCCAGGTCGTATCCCTCGGACGCGGCGAGCTCCTTGACCGCCTCGGCCTTGGTGGGGCCGTACGCGTAGTACTCCACCTCGCCCGTGAAGCAGCCGTCGTCACCGACGACCATCCGGGTCGCCACGACCCGGTCGGCCCCCAGGAGCTCACCGATCGGCTCCACCACCTCTGCGCCGGAGGTGGAGACGATCACGACGTCGCGGCCGGCGGTGTGGTGCTCCTCGATGAGAGAGGCCGCCTCGTCGTAGATGATCGGGTCGATCAGGTCGTGCAGGGTCTCGGCGACTATCTCCTTGACCTGCTGGACGTTCCAGCCCTTGCAGAGCGCGGAGAGGTAGTCGCGCATGCGCTCCATCTGGTCGTGGTCCGCGCCGCCGGCGAGGAAGACGAACTGGGTATAGGCGGTGCGGAGAGCGGCCCCGCGGCTGATCAGTCCGCCTTGATAGAAGGACTTGCTGAAGGTCAGCGTGCTCGACTTCGCAATGACGGTCTTGTCGAGGTCGAAGAAGGCGGCTGTTCGGGGCAAGGAGTGGTTTTCCACGAGGCGAGCATAGGCGCCCGCCATTCGGCGTACGCTGTGGCGTGTGGGTTTGCCTGAGAAGGCTCTCGGGTACACCATGGAAGTCACGGATCGTTCGCGACCGTGCTACCCCGGTCCGACTCCTCCCCCCCCGAGTCGGCCGTGGAGACGACCCCCGTTCTCCCCCCCGACGGGGGTCGTCGCATGTCCGGACGCGTTTTCGCCCTCCGGATCCGATCATTTCCCTCCCTCCGGACCGCCTCGGCGTCTGTCTCCTGTTCATGAGACTCGTGACGGTGTGTAGTGGTTCCGCCGCTCTCCGGAAGTCACTGGTATAGGTGAGCGGGATATTCACAACCGACGGGTTGTCCCCAGTTTTTTAGCAAGATCCACACGATTTTCCAGATCCCCGCACGGTGATTCCGTCCACGAAGTTCGCGGACCGAAGGAATCGCAGTGAGAGGGGGCGGAGATCGTGGCCGGATCCATCACACCCGACCGACCGCCGGCCGCCGGAGTGCGGCAGGGCGGACCGCTGATCGTCACCGAGGACACCGACCTGCTCGACGATCTGCTGCGGCTGTGTGCCGCGGCCGGCGTTGAACCGGAAGTCCACCACGCGGTGCCCGAGCGCAGAGGCACCTGGGAGAGCGCGCCGCTGATCCTGGTGGGCGACGACGCCGCCGAACGGGTGCGCGGGGCGGTGCTCGGGCGCGGCGGTGCGCGCAGACGCGGCGTGCTGCTCGTGGGCAAGGACCAGGACGACCCGGGAGTGTGGCGGCGGGCGGTGGAGATCGGCGCCGACCATGTGCTGCGGCTGCCCGACGCCGAGAACTGGCTCGTCGAGCGTATCGCCGATGTGGCGGAGGGCGTGGGGCGCCAGGCCCTGACCGTGGGGGTGCTCGGCGGACGGGGCGGGGCAGGGGCATCGACCCTGGCGTGCGCCCTGGCGGTGGCCGCCGCCCGGACGGGCCGGCGCACGATGCTCATCGACGGTGACCCACTGGGCGGCGGGCTCGACGTCCTGCTCGGCGGGGAGGCCGCAGAAGGCATGCGGTGGCCGGATTTCGCCGAATCCAGGGGGCGGGTCGGCAGCGGCGCGCTCGAGGAATCGCTGCCGGAACTGCATGCGCTGCGTGTACTGAGCTGGGACCGGGGCGACCGTGTGGTGATCCCGCCGGAAGCGATGCGCGCGGTGCTGGCCGCCGCGCGACGGCGTGGCGGGGTGGTGGTCGTGGACCTGCCGCGCCGGGTCGACGAGGCCGTGGCGGAGGCCCTGGCCCAGCTGGATCTCGGACTGCTGGTGGTGCCGGCGGAGCTGCGGGCCGTCGCGGCGGCGAGCCGGGTGGCGTCGACGGCGGCATGGTGCTGAGGGACCTGCGTGCGGTAGTGCGCGGGCCGTACGCCGCGGGTCTGGACGAGGAGTCGGTGGCGAGACTGCTGGGGCTTCCGCTGGCCGGTGAGCTGCCGGTGGAGCCGGGACTGCTGGAGGCGCAGGCGTGCGGAACGCCGCCGGGCGGCAGCGCGCGCGGACCACTGGCCCGCTTCTGCACGGCGTTCTGGGAGCAGGCGCTCGCCGGGGGCGGTGTCTCATGAGCGCGGGAATGCTGGACGCCGTGAGGCAGCGGCTCGCGGAGAGCGGCGCCGAACCGACGCCGGCCCGGGTGGCGGCCGCGTTGCGGGCCCAGGGGCGGCTGCTGGGTGACGCGGAGGTGCTGGGAGCGGCCGAGGAGTTGCGGTGCGAGCTGGTGGGGACGGGGCCCTTGGAGCCGCTGCTCGCCGATCCCTCGGTGACGGACGTGCTGGTGTCCGCGCCCGACCGGGTGTGGGTGGACCGGGGAGGCGGGCTCGAGCTCACCGGCGTCTCCTTCGCCGACGCGGCGGCGGTGCGCAGGCTCGCGCAGCTGCGCGCGGCGGTGGCGGGGCGCCGGCTCGACGACGCGAGGCCGTGGGTGGACGCCAGGCTGCCCGACGGGACGCGGATGCACGCGGTCCTGCCACCGGTGGCGGTCGGATCCACGTGCCTGTCGCTGCGGGTGGTGCGGCCCAAGGCGTTCTCGCCGGCGGAGCTGGTCGAAGCGGGGACGGTGCCGCCCGGCGGTGACCGGGTGCTGCGGGCGCTCGTCGAGGCCCGGCTCTCGTTCCTGATCAGCGGAGGCACGGGCACGGGGAAGACCACGCTCCTGTCGACCCTCCTCGGCCTGGTCGGGGAGCGGGAGCGGATCGTGCTGGCCGAGGATTCGGCGGAGCTGAGGCCCGATCATCCGCATGTGGTGCGCCTGGAGTCGCGGCCCGCGAACCAGGAGGGCGCCGGACAGGTCACACTGCAGGACCTCGTGCGGCAGGCACTGCGGATGCGGCCCGACCGGCTGGTGGTCGGCGAGGTGCGCGGCGCCGAGGTCACCGAACTCCTGGCCGCGCTCAATACCGGACACGAGGGCGGATGCGGGACCGTCCACGCCAACGCGGCCACGGACGTCCCGGCGCGGCTCGAGGCGCTCGGCGCGGCCGCGGGGCTCGACCGGGCGGCGTTGCACAGCCAGCTGGCGGCGGCGCTGTCGGTGGTGGTCCATCTCGCGCGTGGCCGGGGCGGGCTGCGGCGTGTCGCCGAGGTCCATGTGCTGGAGCGGGACGCGGCGGGTCTTGTGGTGACCGTGCCGGCACTGCGGTGGGGTGCGCAGGCCTTCTCGTACGAGCGCGGCTGGCCCCGGCTGCGTGAGCTGACCGGGGGCGCGCTGTGACGGGGACCGGAGCGGGAGCGGTACCGGTGTATGCGGCGGTGATGTGCGCGGGAGCGCTGCCTGGCTGCTGGCCGGGCGCGACCGGGACCTGCGGCGGGCGCGGTTGATGCTCGCGGGCGGAGCGGTGGATCCGGCGGGGGCGAGCGCGCTGTGGGAGCGGCTGGCGGCGCCGGTGCGGGGGCGGCTGCGGCAGGAGTGGCTGTGCGTGCCCGTGGCGGTGCTCGTGGCCGTACTGGGCGAGTCGGTACTGCCGTTGGCCGCGGGAGCGGTGGCGGTGCCGTTGGTGGGACGCCGGCTGCGGGCCGGGGAGCGGCGCCGGGAGCGGGAGCGGCGGGCGGAGGCGGTCATCGCGATGTGCGGGGCGGTGGCGGGCGAGCTGCGGGCGGGCAGGCAGCCGGGGCAGGCGCTGTTCGCGGCCGCGCG
>RHMC01000173.1 GCA_003719395.1 Streptomyces altiplanensis | reverse complement strand
CACGCCCGCGGGCGCCCCTCCGGCCCGCCGCCCGGCTGAGGCGTGACCCGCCCCGGCTCGCTCCCCGCCCCCGCCGTTAAGGCGCGACCGCCGCGACGAACCCCGCCGGATCCTCCGCCCACGGCATGTGCCCCGCCCCCGCGAGCGTCACCCGCCTGACGTCCGGCAGGGCCTGCTCCAGCGAGTCCACCGCTCCCCGCGGCCGGATGTCCTGGGCGCCGTCCACGTGACGACCGCACCCTCAGCCCACCGCACGCCACATGGAGCTGATGCTCGCTCATCGTCCTCGTCTCGGCGACGATCTCCGCATGGCACTCGGAGTTGACGCCGAGCCAGGGCGTGGCCATCCGCTCGGCCAGCACGCGCGCCCGTTCCCGGTCCGGCCCCGCGAA
Organism: Streptomyces altiplanensis; assembly: GCA_003719395.1. Classification (GTDB taxonomy): domain Bacteria; phylum Actinomycetota; class Actinomycetes; order Streptomycetales; family Streptomycetaceae; genus Streptomyces; species Streptomyces altiplanensis. Next base: position 12,577 of record RHMC01000173.1, on the reverse strand, counting down.
GTCCGCCGCCCACTGGAGCACGCACATCTCGCGCTCCTCCGCCTCCGTGAGCCGCTCCCTGGACTTCAGCTCCTCCCAGCGGGGCAGCCCTTCGCCGATGGCGGAGCGCAGGTTCCGTACGAACTCCGGATGCCAGGCGGAGTCCGGTCCGATCCCGGTGCCCGAGACGTACACCAGCCTCGTCACCCGCTCCGGGTGCGCGAGCGCGTAGTGCAGGGCGAGCCTCGCCCCCCAGGAATGGCCGAGCAGCGTCACGGAATCCAGCCCGAAGTGGCGGCGTACGGCGTCGAGATCGGCCACCGACCCGGCCACCGAGCAGGGGCCGCGCCGCTCGGAGCGCCCGCAGCCGCGCTGGTCCCAGCGGTACACCGCCGCCCGGTCCGCGAGCAGGGCGGCCACGTCCTCGAGGGTGTCCCACAGTCCGGGCCCGCCGTGGCACAGCACCACCGGGTCGCCCTCACCGGTCCTCTCCGCCCACAGCCTCGTCCCGTCGTCCGTCTTCAGCGTCATGACGCGGGGACCTCTTCCATCCGGACCGGACGCCGCTCCCGGCCGCGAGCGCTCGCACACCGCCGCGATGCGCAGCGCGTGCAGCGCTCCCCGCCGTCGCAGGGGTTGTCCCGTTCGCCCCGTACGAGCCGGACGAAGGCGTCCAGCTCCGCCTCGTACGCCGGGGCGAACCGCTCCAGGAAGCCGGGCCACGGCTGCTCGCAGGGCGGCGGCCCCTTCGGCTCGGTCGAGGTGATCGGCGTCCGGCCGTCGAGGCCGACCGACACCTGGTCGAGCTCGCCCGCCAGCTCCATCCGTACGTCGTACCCGGCGCCGTTGCAGCGGGTGGCCGTGGCGGTGGCGAGCGTGCCGTCGTCGAGGGTGAGGACCGACGCGGCCGTGTCGACGTCGCCCGCCGCGCGGAACATCGCGGGCCCCGCGTCGGACCCGGTGGCGTACACCTCGACGACCTCGCGCCCCGTGACCCAGCGCAGGATGTCGAAGTCGTGCACCAGGCAGTCGCGGTAGAGGCCGCCGGACAGCGGCAGGTACGCGGCGGGCGGCGGCGCCGGGTCGGAGGTCGTCGCCCGTACGGTGTGCAGCCGGCCGAGGCTCCCGGACCGCACGAGCTCGGCGCGGCCATGGTGTACCCGGCGTCGAACCGGCGCATGAAGCCGAGCTGGAGCACGGTCCCCGCCGCGTCGACCTCCCGCAGCGCGCCCAGCGTCCCCGCCAGGTCGAGTGCGATCGGCTTCTCGCAGAACGTCGGCAGCCCGGCCCGCGCGGCCCGGCCGATCAGCTCGGCGCGCGCCGAGGTGGCGGAGGCGATGACCACGGCGTCCACGCCCCGCGCGAAGATCTCGTCGACCGAGGACGCGGCGGTCGCGCCGAGCCGGCCGGCGACCGCCGCGCCCGCGCCGTATCGGTGTCCGTGACGAGGAGAGCACCCACTTCCCGGTGACGGCTGAGCACGTCAGCGTGGAATGAACCGATACGTCCCGTGCCGATGAGTCCGATGCGCATGGCCCCAAAGTGGTGCCCTGCCGCCACCCTGTCAAGGGTTTGTCCGGACAACCGAACGACCGGACCTCAGGACTTCCTGTGGTCATTACCTGGGGTTACGCTCACTGCGTGTCGAAACCCGCGGCTGACCCCACGATCTCCCTGCAGCTCGGTGTGGACCGGAACAGCCCGGTCCCGCTGTACTTCCAGCTGTCGCAGCAGCTGGAGGCGGCGATCGAGAAGGGCCGGCTCGCCCCCGGGAGCCTCCTCGGCAACGAGATCGAACTGGCCGGACGCCTCGGCCTGTCCCGCCCCACCGTCCGCCAGGCCATCCAGTCGCTCGTCGACAAGGGCCTGCTGGTCCGCCGCCGCGGTGTCGGCACCCAGGTCGTGCACAGCCAGGTCAAGCGCCCCCTCGAACTCAGCAGCCTGTACGACGACCTCGAAGCCGCGGGTCAGCTGCCCGCCACCACGGTCCTGCGCAACACCCTCGAACCCGCGACCGCCGAGGTCGCGGCGGCGCTCGGTGTGGCGGAGGGCAGCGACGTACACCTCGTCGAGCGGCTGCGCCTCGCGCACGACGAGCCCATGGCCCTCCTGCGCAACCACCTGCCCACCGGACTGCTGGCCCTCGGCACCGAGCACCTCGAGGCGACCGGCCTCTACCGGATGATGCGCGCGGTCGGCATCACGCTGCGCAGCGCGCGCCAGTCGGTGGGGGCGCGTGCGGCCGGGGCCGACGAGGCGCGACAGCTGGGGGAGGCGGAGGGGGCGCCGCTGCTGACGATGCAGCGGACGACCTTCGACGACACGGGGCGGGCGGTCGAGTTCGGTTCGCACATCTACCGGGCCTCGCGCTACGCCTTCGAGTTCCAGCTGCTCGTCAGGCCGTAAAAAGCGTTGCCGCGTAAGAATGTTCGGACAAAGCATTGACTAGGGATCGCGTACGCCGCTAGAACTCCCCCAGCCGCAACGGGCGGCCGGGAGACAAGGCGGAACCCACGATGCGTACCCACCGCAAGGCAGCAGCCCTCCTCGCCGCATGCGTGCTCGCCCTCGCGGCCGGGTGCAGCTCCGAGGGCGGCAAGGACTCCGAGGAGAAGAACGGCGACAGCGGCGGTGGGGGGAAGGCCGTCGCCACCGAGCGCCTGAAGATCGCCATGGTGACGCACTCCGGAGAGGGCGACACCTTCTGGGACATCGTCAAGAACGCGCCGAACAGGCCGCGGCCAAGGACAACGTCGAGTTCCTGTACGCCGCCGACAAGGAGGGCAAGGGGCAGGCCCAGCTCATCGACTCCTACGTCGCCAAGAAGGTCGACGGGATCGTGGTGACCCTCGCGAAGCCGGAAGCGGTCAGGGCCTCCGTGGAGAAGGCCGTCGCGGCCGGCATACCCGTCGTCACCATCAACGCGGGCGGCGAGCACTCCGGGGCGGCCGGCGCGCTCAGCCACATCGGCCAGGAGGAGTCCGTCGCCGGTGAGGCCGTCGGCGAGGAGCTCAACGAGCGCGGCAGGAAGAAGGCGCTCTGTGTCATTCACGAACAGGGGAACGTCTCCCTCGAAGCGCGCTGCGCGGGCGTGAAGAAGACGTTCCGGGGAACGGTCGAAAACCTCAACGTCGAGGGCACCAACATGCCCGCCTCGACCTCCTCCATCGAGGCGAAGCTCCAGACAGGCCGGGACATCGACACGGTCGTCACCCTCGGCGCGCCCTTCGCGGCCGCCACCGTCAAGGCGAAGGCGGGCGCGGGGAGCGAGGCGGAGGTCAACACGTTCGACCTCAACGCCGAGGTGGTCGAGCAGCTCAAGGCCAAGGAGATCGGCTTCGCCGTCGACCAGCAGCCGTACCTCCAGGGCTACCTCGCCGTCGACGGACTGTGGCTCCACAGGACCAACGGAAACGTCCTCGGCGGCGGAAAGCCCGTCCTCACCGGGCCGGCCCTCGTCACGGACAAGGACGTGCCGGCGCTGGAGAAGTACACCGCCCGCGGAACCCGGTGAATACGGTGCGAACCTCCGTAACCGATACTTGGTCGGCCGGGGACGGTCTGAATGATCCCCGGCCGCACCGAGGAGTACGAGAAGGGCACGGCGTCGTGGCAAGGGTTCGGACAGGGGTACGCGCGGTGGGCGCGGTGCTGGCGGCGGTACTCGGGGCTTCCCTGGTGGGGTGCAGCAGTACGGGCGGCAAGCGCGCCGAGGAGCGGGCCGAGCAGGCCGCCGCCCGGGGGAAGGCCGCGGTGAGCACACCTGAATGGACCGTCGGCATGGTCACCCACTCGGGCGACGGCGACACGTTCTGGGACATCGTGCAGAGCGGCGCCGAGCAGGCCGCCGCCAAGGACAACATCAAGTTTCTGTACGCCCACAGCGACGAGGGCCAGCAGCAGGCCCAGCTGGTCGACTCGTACATCGACAAGAAGGTCGACGGGCTGATCGTCACGCTCGCCAAGCCCGACGCCATGAAGGCCGTCGTCGCCAAGGCCACCAAGGCCGGCATCCCGGTGATCACCGTCAACTCCGGCTCGGCCGAGTCCAGGGAATTCGGCGCGCTCACCCACATCGGGCAGGACGAGACGATCGCCGGCGAGGCCGTCGGCGAGGAGCTCGGCAAGCGCGGGAGGAAGAAGGCGCTGTGCGTCCTGCACGAGCAGGGCAACGTCGGCCACGAGCAGCGCTGCGCGGGCGCGAAGAAGACCTTCGACGGTGAGATGCAGAACCTCTACGTCGACGGCACGAACATGCCCGACGTGCAGGCGTCCATCGAGGCGAAGCTCCAGACCGTCCGGGACATCGACGCTGTCGTGACCCTCGGCGCGCCCTTCGCGGACGCCGCCGTCAAGGCGAAGGAACAGGCGGGCAGCAAGGCCGAGGTCGACACCTTCGACCTCAACTCCCAGGTCGTCACCGGGCTCCAGAGCGACGCGCTCGGCTTCGCCGTCGACCAGCAGCCCTACCTCCAGGGTTACCAGGCGGTCGACCTGCTGTGGCTCTACAAGTACAACGCCGACGTGCTCGGCGGCGGAAAGCCGGTCCTCACCGGGCCCCAGATCGTCACCAAGAAGGACGCCGCCGACCTGGAGGCCTACACGAAGCGGAGGACCCGATGACCGCGACCGCACCGGCCCAGGCGCCGGCCCCCGGCCAGAAGCGGCCGCCGACGAACGGCTGCTGAGGACGTCGCTGCTGCGCAGACTGCTCGGCCGCCCCGAGCTCGGCTCGGTGGTCGGCGCCGTCGCCGTCTTCCTCTTCTTCGCGGTCGTGGCGGACAGCTTCCTGCGCCCGTCCAGCTTCGGCACCGTCCTGTACGCCGCGTCCGTGATCGGCATCATGGCCGTCCCGGTCGCGCTGCTGATGATCGGCGGCGAGTTCGACCTGTCGGCCGGCGTCCTGGTGACCAGCTCCGCGCTGGTCTCCTCGATGTTCAGCTACCAGATGACGGCCAACATCTGGGTCGGCGTCCTCGTCTCGCTCCTGGTGACGCTCGCCGTCGGCGTGTTCAACGGCGTCATGCTCACCCGTACGAAACTGCCGAGCTTCATCATCACGCTCGGTACGTTCCTGATGCTCACCGGCCTGAACCTGGGCCTCACCAAGCTGATCAGCGGCACGGTGTCGACGAAGAGCATCGCCGACATGGAGGGCTTCGACTCCGCCAAGGCGCTCTTCGCGTCGCAGGTCACCGTCGGCGGCGTGAACCTCAAGGTCACTGTGGTGTGGTGGCTGGCCCTGGTGGCCGTCGCGACCTGGATCCTGCTGCGCACCCGCGCCGGCAACTGGATCTTCGCGGTCGGCGGCGGGGCGGAAGCGGCCCGCGCTGTCGGTGTCCCGGTCAACAGGACCAGGATCGGGCTCTACATGGGCGTGTCCCTCGGTGCCTGGATCTCCGGCCAGCACCTGCTCTTCTCCTTCGACGTCGTGCAGTCCGGCGAAGGCGTCGGCAACGAGCTCATCTACATCATCGCGGCCGTCATCGGCGGCTGCCTGATCACCGGCGGCTACGGCTCGGCGATCGGCTCCGCGGTCGGTGCCTTCATCTTCGGCATGACCAGCAAGGGCATCGTGTACGCCGAGTGGGACCCCGACTGGTTCAAGTTCTTCCTCGGAGCGATGCTCCTTCTGGCCACCCTGCTCAACGCATGGGTACGCAAGCGCGCGGAGGCGACCCGGTGACCGAACACGCGACGACCCCCCTGGTCGAGCTCCACGACGTCAGCAAGTTCTACGGCAACATCAAGGCCCTGGAGGGGGTCTCCCTCGAAGTCCACGCGGGCGGGATCAGCTGCGTACTGGGCGACAACGGCGCCGGCAAGTCCACCCTCATCAAGATCATCGCGGGTCTGCACCAGCACGACGCGGGCACCTTCTCGATCGAGGGCGAGGAGACCCGGCTGGCGAACCCCCGCGACGCCCTGGACCGGGGCATCGCGACCGTCTACCAGGACCTCGCCGTCGTACCGCTGATGCCGGTCTGGCGGAACTTCTTCCTCGGCTCCGAGCCGACGAAGGGCGCGGGCCCCTTCAAGCGGCTCGACGTCGGCCTCATGCGCGAGACCACCCGCTCCGCGCTGCTGCGCATGGGCATCGACCTGCGCGACGTCGACCAGCCCATCGGCACGCTCTCGGGCGGCGAGCGCCAGTGCGTGGCCATCGCGCGCGCCGTCCACTTCGGGGCGAAGGTCCTGGTCCTCGACGAGCCGACCGCCGCACTCGGCGTCAAGCAGTCCGGTGTCGTACTGAAGTACGTCGCGGCGGCGCGCGACGCGGGTCTCGGTGTTGTTCTCATCACGCACAACCCGCACCACGCCTACCTCGTCGGCGACCGTTTCGTGCTCCTCAAGCGCGGCGCGATGTCCGGCAGCCACACCCGTGACGAGATCACCCTCGACGAGCTGACGCGCCAGATGGCGGGCGGCAGCGAGCTCGACCAGCTCAGTCACGAGCTGGAGGCGGGACGGGCCTGACGCCGCGCGGGTGCGGCGGTTCCCGGCCGCCCGGCGTCCGCGGACCGGAGGGCCGGGACGGGGCCCCGGGCCCGAGCGTCCCGCACCCCGCCCCACCGGATGGCAGAATCGGCCTCTGACCGCCACCGGCCCGAGACCCCGCAGGGGACATGAGCACGTACCGAGACTTCGCGCACCGCGGTTCCGCCCGCGCCACCGTCCTGAAGACCGTCGGGACCCGTGAGCGGCGCTCACACCTCAGCGCGCCCCGGGTGCCCACCGTCGGGATCGACATCGGCGGCACGAAGGTGATGGCCGGCGTCGTCGACGCCGACGGCGTCATCCTCGAGAAGGTCCGCACCGAGACACCGGACAAGTCCAAGAGCCCCAAGGTCGTCGAGGACACCATCGTCGAGCTGGTCCTCGACCTCTCCGACCGCCACGACGTCCACGCGGTGGGCATCGGCGCGGCCGGCTGGGTCGACGCCGACCGTGCCACGGTGCTCTTCGCCCCCCACCTGGCCTGGCGCAACGAGCCCCTGCGCGACGCGATCTCGGCCCGCCTCGCGGTCCCCGTCCTGGTCGACAACGACGCCAACACCGCCGCCTGGGCGGAGTGGCGCTTCGGCGCCGGACGCGGCGAGGACCACCTCGTCATGATCACGCTCGGCACCGGAATCGGCGGCGCGATCCTCGAGGACGGCCAGGTCAAGCGCGGCAAGTACGGCGTCGCCGGCGAGTTCGGCCACATGCAGGTCGTGCCCGGCGGTCACCGCTGCCCGTGCGGCAACCGCGGCTGCTGGGAGCAGTACAGCTCCGGCAACGCCCTGGTGCGCGAGGCCCGGGAGCTCGCCGCGGCCGACTCCCCGGTCGCGTACGGCCTCATCGAGCGCGTCGGCGGCAACATTCCCGAGATCACCGGGCCGCTCATCACCGAGCTCGCCCGCGAGGGCGACGCGATGTGCGTCGAGCTGCTCCAGGACATCGGCCAGTGGCTCGGCGTCGGCATCGCCAACCTCGCCGCCGCGCTCGACCCCTCCTGCTCGTCGTCGGCGGCGGCGTCAGAGCCGCGACGACCTGCTCATCGGACCGGCCCGCGACGCCTTCAAGCGCCACCTCACCGGCCGCGGCTACCGCCCCGAGGCCCGTATCGCCAAGGCCCAGCTCGGCCCCGAGGCCGGCATGGTCGGCGCCGCCGACCTCGCCCGCCTGGTCGCGCGCCGCTTCCGCCGGGCCAACCGCCGCCGCCTGGAACGCCACGAACGCTACGAGCGCTACGCCCAGGCCATCCGCTCCACCACTCAGGGAACCCCGTAACTGACCCCGCCCGTGACCCAGCACGCCCCCGTCGCGCGAGACGCGGGAAAGCCCCCCGAGAACCGCCGCCACATGATCGCCCGCCGCTGCCTGACGGCGGTCGTCATCGTGCTGCTCATCGGCATCCCCGCGGGCTACCTGCTGATCTCCGCGGAGCAGAGCCGCGACAGCGGCCGCGACAAGGCGAAGGTGGCCTCGGCCACCGGTCTCACCGAGGGCTTCCCGTCGCGCATGACGCGCCGCATCTACGACGTGCCGATCCCCGGCAAGGCCCTGGACGTCGCCTACTACGAGACGAACAACTGGAAGAGCAGCAGGCTGTACGTCCAGTTCAGCACCATACCGGCGGGCCTCGACTGGTTCCTCGGCCGCCTGGGCACCGACCGGGCGGCCCTGGAGGACGGCAGGGTCACGATCAGCGAGCGTGACGCCGGGGTCGTCGGCTGGACCCTCGGCCCCGGCCGCTCCTGGGCCGGCACCACGATCGACCAGAGGGATCCGCAGCCCACCGTCGACATCACCGTCGACGAGACCGACCCCGCGCACCCCTTCGTCCACGTCGTCTCCACCGCCACCCCCTGACCCCCTGGGGAGAGCACCCTCACCGGATCGCTAACCTGGAGCGAGTGAGCGCAGAGACCGATAAGAATCCCCCGCAGCCCCTGCAGTACCGCTTCGACGGCCCGGTGGACGCCCCGGTCCTGGTCCTCGGCCCCTCGCTGGGCACGACCTGGCACATGTGGGACCGGCAGATACCGGACCTGACCCGCCACTGGCGCGTGTTCCGCTTCGACCTGCCGGGCCACGGCGGCGCCCCCGCGCACCCCGCCGGCACCGTCACCGAGCTCGCGGAACGCCTGCTGGTGACCCTCGACAGCCTCGGCGTGCAGCACTTCGGTTACGCGGGCTGCTCCATCGGCGGCGCGATCGGCGAGGAGCTGGCGCTGCGCCACCCCGACCGGATCGCCTCCCTGGGGCTCGTCGCGGCGTCGCCCAGGTTCGGCACCGCCGACGAGTTCCGCCAGCGCGGTGTGATCGTACGGACGAACGGCCTGGAGCCCATGGCGGCCACCGCGCCCGCCCGCTGGTTCACGCACGGTTTCGCGGCCGCGCAGCCGGCGATCGTGGAGTGGGCCGTCCAGATGGTCCGCACCACCGACCCCGGCTGCTACATCGCCGCCTGCGAGGCGCTGGCCGCCTTCGACGTACGCGCCGAACTGGGCCGCATCGGCATCCCGACCCTCGTCCTGGTCGGCTCCGAGGACCAGGTCACCGGCCCCGCCCGGCGCGCACGCTGTCGCGCATCCCGGACGCCCGGCTGGCGCTGGTCCCCGGGGCGTCCCACCTGGCGTCAGCAGCCCGCCCGCCGTCACGGACCTGCTCGTACGCCACTTCTCCACCGCCTGGCAGGCCGCCCCCGCCTCGACCACGGGCATGCAGGCGATCCAGCCCCCGCCCGTGATGCCGGTGATCTCCGCGCCCGTCGGCCCCGTCGCCGAGATCGGCCCGGCCGCGCAGCCCGCCGCCGTACCGGAGCAGGGCGGCCGCCCCGACCCGTACGAAGCCGGGCTCAAGGTCCGCAGGGAGGTTCTGGGCGACGCCCATGTGGACCGCGCCCTCGCCTCCGCCGACGACTTCACCGACGAGTTCCAGGAGCTGATCACCCGCTACGCCTGGGGCGAGGTGTGGACCAGGGAGGGCCTCGACCGGCGTACGCGCAGCTGCGTGACCCTCACCGCGCTGGTCGCCGGCGGCCACCTGGACGAGCTGGCCTTCCACACCCGTGCCGCCCTGCGCAACGGCCTGACGCCCGCCGAGATCAAGGAAGTCCTGATCCAGACGGCCGTCTACTGCGGTGTCCCGGCGGCGAACTCGGCCTTCAAGGTGGCCCAGGCGGTCATCCAGGAGGAGACGACACCGCAGGCGTAGCCCGCTGCCCGGGAGGAGGATGCCCTGTATGAAACTGACCAAGAAGTCCCATGCCTGCATCCGCTTGGAGAAGGACGGGCGGACGCTCGTCATCGACCCGGGCGGCTTCAGCGAGGAGGACGCCGCGGTCGGCGCCGACGCCATCCTGGTGACGCACGAGCATCCCGACCACTTCGACGAGCTCCGGCTGCGGGCCGGCCTGGAGGCGAACCCGGCCGCCGGGCTCTGGACCCTGCGCAGCGTCGCGGACCGGCTCTCGGCGGCCTTCCCCGGCCGCGTGCACACCGTCGGCCACGGCGACACCTTCTCCGCCGCCGGCTTCGACGTCCAGGTCCACGGCGAGCTGCACGCCGTCATCCACCCGGACATCCCGCGGATCACCAATGTCGGCTACCTGGTGGACGGGTCGGTGTTCCATCCCGGCGACGCGCTCACCGTCCCCGAGCACCCCGTCGAGACGCTGATGCTCCCGGTGATGGCCCCGTGGTCGAAGATCTCCGAGGTGATCGACTACGTGCGCGAGGTGAAGCCCCGGCGCGCCATCGACATCCACGACGCGCTGCTCACCGACCTCGCCCGGCCGATCTACGACCGTCAGATCGGCGGCCTGGGCGGCGCCGGCCACAGCCGGCTGACGCCGGGGGACTCGACCGAACTGTGAGTGTCGGACCCCGCCGATAGGCTGTCGTACATGCGTATCGCGACCTGGAACGTCAACTCGATCACCGCCCGGCTGCCCCGGCTGCTGGCCTGGCTGGAGAGCACCGGCACCGACGTGCTGTGCATCCAGGAGACCAAGACCACCGCCGAGGGCTTCCCGGCCGCCGAGCTGCGCGAACTCGGCTACGAGTCCGCGGTCAACGCCACGGGCCGGTGGAACGGCGTGGCCGTGATCTCCAGGGCCGGCCTGGAGGACGTCGTCACGGGCCTGCCCGGCGGGCCCGGGTACGAAGGCGTCCAGGAGCCCCGGGCGGTCTCCGCGACCTGCGGCCCGGTCCGCGTCTGGTCGGTGTACGTGCCGAACGGCCGCGAGGTCGGCCACGACCACTACGCGTACAAGCTGCGCTGGCTGGAGGCGCTCAACAAGGCGGTGGCCGAGGACGCCGCCGGGGAGCGGCCGTTCGCCGTCCTCGGCGACTACAACATCGCCCCGGCCGACGAGGACGTCTGGGACCCCGCGCTCTTCGCGGAATCCACCCATGTCACCCCGGCCGAGCGGGCGGCGCTCGCCGCGCTGCGCGACACGGGGCTCCAGGACGTGGTGCCGCGCCCGCTCAAGTACGACCGTCCTTACACCTACTGGGACTACCGTCAGCTGGGCTTCCCGAAGAACAAGGGCATGCGCATCGACCTGGTCTACGGCAACGCCCCGTTCGCCGCCGCGGTCAAGGACAGCTACGTGGACCGCGAGGAGCGCAAGGGCAAGGGAGCGTCCGACCACGCCCCGGTCGTCGTCGACCTCGACGTCTGACGGATACGGATCTTGGCGCGCCTGTGGTGAACATGCCGGGACGAATGCGAGGCTGGGCAGTATGAAGAGCATCCCTTTCCTGGACAACTGGCTCAAGCACCGAGGTGCGGCGCGCGGCGCGGCGGTATTCGCCCCCGGCGCGGACAGCGACCTGGAAGGCCTGGCGGAACTGCTCGCCGAGTGCGAGCTGTTGCGTGTCCGGGCAGGGGACGCCGGCCTCGAACTCGACGACTCCCCGGCCTCGTTGGAGGCCCTCGACCAGCTGACGCCGCTCTGGCGGGACGACCCCGAGGAGCTGCCCTGGCTGGGCAACGACGCGGGCCTCTACCTCGGGTCCGTGATCGTGCGTACGGTCCCCGGCGCCGCCTGGCACCTGTGGCCGAGCGGTCAGCCGGTGGTGCGGCTGGCCTCCGGCCGCGAGATCAATGTGGTGGAGGCCGGTCTGGACTGGGCGGTGGGCGGCGCGCCCGAGCTCTCCCAGGTGTACGCGGAGGCCGCCGAGTTCTGACCGCTCCGACTCTTTAGTGCCCCTTACGTCCCATTTGGGCGTGTCGAGTGCGAAGTCCCTTATTGGGATGGATAGTTTGCGCTGACCTCGACACAGCTGAGAGTGGGTAGGGCACGTATGGCCGTCGATCCGTTGATCGAGCTGCGTGACGTCAACAAGCATTATGGAACGTTGCACGTCCTGCGGGACATCAGTCTCACCGTCGGCCGCGGGGAGGTGGTGGTGGTCATCGGCCCGTCCGGCTCCGGCAAGTCGACGCTCTGCCGTGTGATGAACCGGCTGGAGACCGTCGAGTCGGGCACGATCCTCATCGACGGACAGCCGCTTCCCGAGGAGGGCCGCGGGCTCGCCAGGCTGCGTGCCGAGGTGGGGATGGTCTTCCAGTCCTTCAACCTCTTCGCCCACAAGACCGTGCTGGCGAACATCTCCCTCGCCCAGATCAAGGTCCGGGGGCGCAAGAAGGAGGACGCCGACAGGCGCTCCCGCGAACTCCTGGACCGCGTGGGCCTCGCCGGCCAGGCCGGCAAGTACCCCGCCCAGCTCTCCGGCGGCCAGCAGCAGCGCGTGGCCATCGCCCGCGCCCTCGCGATGGACCCCAAGGCCCTTCTCTTCGACGAGCCGACCTCCGCGCTCGACCCGGAGATGATCAACGAGGTCCTCGAAGTCATGCAGCAGCTCGCCCGCGAGGGCATGACGATGGTCGTCGTCACCCACGAGATGGGCTTCGCCCGCTCCGCGGCCAACCGCGTCGTCTTCATGTCCGACGGCTGCGTCATCGAGGACCGCACGCCCGAGGAATTCTTCACCGCTCCGGAGAGCGACCGCGCCAAGGACTTCCTCTCCAAGATCCTCAAGCACTGACGGGGCGGTGTACGGACAGATGCTGCACTCTCCCGGGGCGCCCCGCCGCCGCGACA
>RHMC01000172.1 GCA_003719395.1 Streptomyces altiplanensis | reverse complement strand
CGCGCACCGTCCCGGAGGCGGGCCAGCGGTGTGAGGTCCGGGTCGGCCAGTACGGGTGTCACCGAGGGTCCGGGGATCCGCGCGCTGGTGGAGGAGAAGCTGGTGAGAGAACGGGGCCGGGCGGGACGGAGTGAGTTGCTCCGTCCCGCCCGGTCACGCCGGTGAAGGCTCCGCTCAGCCCAGCTTCGAGACGTCCCGCACCGCGCCCTTGTCGGCGCTGGTCGCCATCGCGGCGTACGCGCGCAGGGCCTGCGAGACCTTGCGGTCGCGGTTCTTCGGGGCGTACACGCCGCCGAGGGCCTCGCGGCGGGCCGCCAGGTCCTCGTCCGCGACGAGGAGTTCGATCGTGCGGTTCGGGATGTCGATGCGGATGCGGTCGCCGTCCTCGACGAGCGCGATCGTGCCGCCGACGCCCCTCCGGGGAGGCGTGGCCGATGGACAGGCCCGACGTACCGCCCGAGAAGCGGCCGTCCGTGACGAGCGCGCAGGTCTTGCCGAGACCGCGGCCCTTCAGGAAGGACGTCGGGTAGAGCATCTCCTGCATGCCGGGGCCGCCCCTGGGGCCCTCGTAGCGGATGACGACGACGTCGCCGTCCTTGATCTCCTTGCGGAGGATCTTGTCGACGGCCTCGTCCTGCGACTCGCAGACGACCGCTGGGCCCTCGAAGGTCCAGATCGACTCGTCGACACCGGCGGTCTTCACGACACACCCGTCGACGGCGAGGTTGCCCTTGAGGACGGCCAGGCCGCCGTCCTTGGAGTACGCGTGCTCGACGGAGCGGATGCAGCCGCCCTCGGCGTCCGTGTCCAGGGTGTCCCAGCGCTCGGACTGCGAGAAGGCGGTCGCGGAGCGGACGCAGCCGGGGGCCGCGTGCCACAGCTCGACGGCCTCGTCGGACGGGGAGCCGCCGCGCACGTCCCACGTCTTCAGCCACTCGGCGAGGGTGGCGGAGTGGACGGTGTGCACGTCCTCGTTGAGGAGGCCGCCGCGGTAGAGCTCGCCCAGGATGGCGGGGATGCCGCCCGCGCGGTGCACGTCCTCCATGTAGTACGTGCCGCCGGGGGCGACGTTCGGCGCGACCTTGGCCAGGCACGGGACGCGGCGCGAGACCTCGTCCATGTCGTCGAGGCCGAAGTCCAGCTCGGCCTCCTGGGCGGCGGCCAGCAGGTGCAGGATCGTGTTGGTGGAGCCGCCCATGGCGATGTCGAGCGCCATGGCGTTCTCGAAGGCCTCGCGGGTGGCGATGTTGCGGGGCAGGACGCTCAGGTCGTCCTGCTCGTAGTGGCGCTTGGTGATCTCGACGATCGTGCGGCCGGCGTTCTCGTACAGGGCCTTGCGGGCGGTGTGCGTGGCGAGGACCGAGCCGTTGCCGGGCAGGGCCAGGCCGATGGCCTCGGCGAGGCAGTTCATCGAGTTGGCGGTGAACATGCCGGAACAGGAGCCGCAGGTCGGACAGGCGTTCTCCTCGATGCGGAGGATGTCCGCGTCCGAGATCTTGTCGTTGACCGCGTCGGAGATCGCGTCGACCAGGTCGAGCTTGCGGACCGTGCCGTCGACCAGGGTGGCCTTGCCGGCCTCCATCGGGCCGCCGGAGACGAAGATCGTGGGGATGTTGAGGCGCAGCGCGGCCATCAGCATGCCCGGCGTGATCTTGTCGCAGTTGGAGATGCAGATCAGCGCGTCCGCGCAGTGCGCCTCGACCATGTACTCGACGGAGTCGGCGATCAGGTCGCGGGAGGGCAGGGAATAGAGCATGCCGCCGTGGCCCATCGCGATGCCGTCGTCGACGGCGATCGTGTTGAACTCGCGGGGGACGGCGCCCGCGGCCAGGATCGCGTCGGAGACGATCCGGCCGACCGGCGCGAGGTGGGTGTGCCCCGGGACGAACTCGGTGAAGGAGTTGGCGACCGCGATGATCGGCTTGCCGATGTCCGCGCTCGCTACGCCCGACGCCCGCATAAGGGCGCGCGCGCCCGCCATGTTGCGGCCGTGGGTGACTGTGCGGGACCTCAGCTCGGGCATCGTCGCTCGCTCCTTAGGCAGATGGGACGTACGAGGCTTACTCACGAGAGTAACTTCGAGCGTACGCCCCGGATCCACGATCTGGACAGCTCGTCCGATATGCGGGACGGGGCGCTCGGCCTGCGGTCACGGCCCCGGGCAGTGCACGGGCCGGGCGCCCGGCCGCACCTCGCGCCGTGCCCCGCGTCACGCCCGTGTCACTCCTGCGTCAGGTACCGCTGGAGCGTCGGGGCCACCATCGCGATGATCCGCTCCGGATCCGCCGACGCCAGCGGCTCCGCCTTGATGACGTACCGCAGGATCGCGATCCCGACCATGTGCGAGGCCGCGAGCTCCGCCCGGAAGGTCGGGTCCGGTACGTCGAGCTCCGCCGCCACCCGCTCCAGCAGCCGGCGCAGCACGAACGTGCGCAGCACCTTCGCCGCCGTCTCGTTCGTCAGCGCGGACCGGACGACCGCGAGCAGCGGTGCCCTGGTCGCCGGGTTCTCCCATACGCCGATGAAATAGCGGGCCAGCCGCTCCCCGATGCCGTCCGTGCCGCCCTGGCCGAGGACCGCGGGGATCACCAGGGCGGGCTCGAAGGACATCTCGATGGCGGCCGCGAAGACGTCGTCCTTCGTACCGAAGTAGTGGTGGACGAGCGCCGCGTCGACGCCCGCCGCCTTCGCGATGCCGCGCATCGACGTCTTGTCGTAGCCGCGCTCGGAGAATTCGTCGCGGGCGGACTGGAGGATCCGCTCGCGGGCTCCGGGGCCGGCGTCCCCGGGCGACCGGCGGGGGCGGCCCCGGCGGCGGGGCTCCGGCGCCGTACCGCTGCTCGCCGTACCGCTCACTGGTCCCCGCTCACTGCTGCTCGCTCACTCGTGCCCGCTCACTGCTGCGACACCCGGGAGGCCAGGTGCAGCCGGGTGAAGGCGAGGGCCTCCGCGAGGTCGGCCTCGCGTTCGGCGGACGACATGGCCCGCCGTGTATTGACCTCGATGACGACATGGCCGTCGAAGCCGCTGAGCGCCAGGCGCTCCAGCAGCTCGGCGCAGGGCTGGTTGCCGCGACCGGGGACGAGGTGCTCGTCCTTCGCCGAGCCCTTGCCGTCCGCGAGGTGCACGTGCCCGAGCCGGTCGCCCATCCGGTCGACCATGGCCATGGTGTCGGTGCGGGCGGTCGCGGTGTGCGACAGGTCGACGGTGAAGTGCCGGTAGTCGTCCTTGGTCACGTCCCACTCGGGGGCGTACGCCAGCATCTCGCGGTCCCGGTAGCGCCACGGATACATGTTCTCGACGGCGAAACGGACGTCGGTCTCCTCCGCCATCCGCCAGATCCCGGTGACGAAATCGCGGGCGTACTGCCGCTGCCAGCGGAACGGCGGGTGTACGACCACGGCCGACGCACCGAGCTTCTCGGCGGCGGCCTGCGCCCGCCGGAGCTTCGTCCACGGGTCCGTGGTCCACACGCGCTGGGTGATCAGCAGACAGGGCGCGTGGATGGCCAGGACGGGGACGCCGTGGTAGTCGGAGAGTCTGCGCAGCGCCTCGATGTCCTGGCTGACGGGATCGGTCCACACCATGACCTCGACACCGTCGTAACCGAGGCGTGCGGCGATCTCGAAGGCCGTCGCCGTCGACTCCGGATACACGGACGCCGTGGACAGCGCGACCTTCGCATCGGGGATGCGCACCACTGGTTCTGCCACGAGGAACAGCGTACGGGCCGTTCCCGGGCGGATGTCGGGCGGGCGGTGGCAGGCGGGTGGACCGGCGGGCAGCCGAACGGACAGCCGGGCGGGTGAACGGACACGCGGTCAGGCGGACAGGCGGGTGAACGGGCGCGCGGTCAGGCGGACGGCGGCAGGTGGTCCAGGCGGCGCAGGATGACGCCTTCGCGCAGCGCCCACGGGCAGACCTCCAGCGTGTCCACCCCGAAAAGATCCATCGCCCCTTCCGCCACCAGGGCTCCTGCCAGCAGTTGCGCGGCGCGGCCTTCCGAGACTCCGGGCAGGCCGGCGCGCTGGATTATCGGCATCGCGGCGAGCTTGGGCACCCACTCCTCCAGCGATCTGCGACTGAGCTCACGCTGGACGTGCAGTCCCTCGGCGGAACGGGCCGCGCCCGCGATCCGCGCCAGCTGCCGGAAGGTCTTGGACGTCGCGACCACGTGGTCGGGCCGGCCGAAGCGGCTGAATTCGCCGACCGTACGGGCGATCTGCGCCCGTACGTGCCGGCGCAGCGCCTTCACGTCCTGCGGGTCCGGCGGGTCGCCCGGCAGCCAGGCCGCGGTGAGCCGGCCCGCCCCGAGCGGCAGCGACACCGCCGCGTCGGGCTCCTCGTCGATGCCGTACGCGATCTCCAGGGAGCCGCCGCCGATGTCCAGGACCAGGAGCTTGCCCGCCGACCAGCCGAACCAGCGGCGGGCGGCGAGGAAGGTCAGCCGCGCCTCCTCCGCGCCGCTCAGCACCTGGAGCTCGACCCCGGTCTCGGCCTTGACCCGGCCCAGCACCTCGTCGGCGTTGGTCGCCTCGCGCACGGCGGAGGTCGCGAACGGCAGGACGTCCTCGCACCCCTTGTCCTCGGCGGCCATGCAGCGCGTCGCCGACCGTCGCCACGAGGCGGTCGATGCCGGCGGCGCCGATGGCCCCGTCCACGTCGAGGAGCTCGGCGAGCCGGAGCTCGGCCTTGTGCGAGTGCGCGGGCAGGGGGCGGGCGCCGGGGTGCGCGTCGACCACCAGCAGATGAACCGTGTTCGAACCCACGTCGAGGACTCCGAGTCTCATAGACGGAACGCTACTGCGGCCCCGCCCTTACCCTTGGCCACGTGTCGAAGACGAAAAAGGCGAAGCCGGGCAAAGCCGCGAAGCAGCCGAAGACGACCCCGCCGGTTCCCGCCGTCCAGGACGAGAAGGGCGGGCTCGATTTCGCCCGTGCCTGGGTGGAGTTCCCCGACCCCGCCGACGACGAGCAGGTCTTCCGCTGCGACCTGACGTGGCTGACATCACGCTGGAGCTGCATCTTCGGCAGTGGCTGCCAGGGCATCCAGGCGGGCCGCGCCGACGACGGCTGCTGCACGCTGGGCGCGCACTTCTCGGACGAGGACGACGAGAAGCGCGTCGCGGGCCATGTGGCTCGCCTCACCCCCGACGTGTGGCAGTTCCACGACGCCGGTACGGAGTCCGGCTGGACCCAGACCGACGACGACGGCGAACGCCAGACGCGCCGCTGGGACGGCTCCTGCATCTTCCAGAACCGCCCAGGATTCGCGGGCGGCGCGGGCTGCGCGCTGCACATCCTGGCGCTGAAGGAGGGCAAGGAGCCGCTGGAGACGAAGCCGGACGTGTGCTGGCAGCTGCCGGTGCGGCGTACGTACGACTGGATCGACCGGCCCGACGACACGCGTGTCCTGCAGATCTCGATCGGCGAGTACGACCGCAGGGGCTGGGGCCCCGGGGGGCACGACCTGCACTGGTGGTGCACGTCGGCGACCTCGGCCCACGGGGCGGGGGAGCCGGTGTACGTCTCGTACCGGCCGGAGCTGACGGAGCTGATGGGGAAGGCGGCGTACGACCGGCTCGTGGAGCTGTGCGAGGAGCGTCTGGCGGCGCTGCTTCCCATGGCCCCGCACCCGGCGGACCCCACCCCGGCCTGACGCACCCGGCACACTCGGGTCCCGTCCGGCGTCCGAGGACACGCCCGCGGGGCGTCCGGCCCCGGGATGCCGGGGCCGGGGCCGCCGCTAGGGCGCCGGTGGGGTCGCGTCCGTCGGGCTCGGGTCCGGTGACGGCGGCGGAGTCGTCGGGCCCGTCGGAGTGGGCTCCGGTGGTGGCGTCGTCGGGGCCGTGGGGGTGGGGGACGCGGACGTGGGCGGCGGTGTCGGGTCCGGCGCCGGGGGCGGTGGCGTCGGATCCGGGGACGACGGCGTCGGCGCGGTGCGGCCGTGGCCCTGCACCACGACGACCGCGCCCGTCGGGTCCACGCCGATGCGCGCGCGCCACGGGCCCGCCGGCTCCCGCCCATGGTCCACGGACACGTACAGCGTGACCGTTTCTCCAGGGGCGAGAGCGTGCCCGAGGACTGGCTCAGGTAGAGCCAGGGCGCGTTCGTCCACGCCGACCAGGACACCGGTGAGCCGCCCGTCGCCCGCAGCGTGACGACGGTCGTGCTGCCCGCGGACCTGGCCTCCACCGTCAGCCGGCCCGCGCCGGACCCCGGGCCGCCCGGCATCGCCGTACCGCCGCTGACGACCTCGACGGACACGTCCGGCGACCGGCTGCCCGCCGTGAAGCGGGGGTCGGGGGTCGTGCGCGCGTTGCCGGTGTTCTCGTACGCGCCGCTGCCGTGCCGCCGGGGCCGCCGTACGGGCCGCCGTCGAGCCCGTCGGGGCGGTCCGCCTCGCTCGCGCTGACCGACGCGCCGTGGCTCTCGCCGGTGAGCGGCGCGCCCCGGTACGCCGCCCAGAGGGCGAACCACGGGGGCGGCGACGACGGTCGCGACGACCGTCGTCGTGACCGCCCTGGTCCGCAGCCGGTCGCGCCGCGCCGCGTGGTCCTTGGGGTCCAGCGGGAAGCCGTTGCGGCCGAACCGCGGCGAGCCCCCGCGCGTCCGGGGTGCGCTCGTCCCCGCCGCGTAAGCGGCCGCCCGCGGGGCCTCGACGAGCGGCTGCGTGCCGGGCGCGGCGCCCGTCCCCGGCCACGGGGCGCCCGCTCCGGCCCGCTCGGCGGAGCGCCGGCAGCGCGGACAGTCGTCGACGTGCCGTACGAGCTCGCGGCACAGGGCCGCGCCGAGCAGCACCTGGTTGTCACCGGTCAGACGGGCGACGATCGGGCAGCTGCCGCTCTCCACGACGGCGAGCGCGGCCCGGGTGCGCTCCACCTCGCAGGCCGCGGCGGCCAGCAGTTCGCGGGCGGCGGGGTAGTCCATGCCCAGGACGGAGGCGACCTCGCGCGGGCCGAGACCGTGGCGCGGGCGCGCTCCAGCGCGTCGCGCTGCTCGGGGGTGGTGCCCGCGGCCTCGGGCCAGGCCAGCAGGGCCAGCTCGCGCCGGCGGCGCAGGGCGGTCTCGTCCGCCTCGGCGCTCACCTGCCCGGGGGCGGGGTCCGGCGCGCGGTGCCCGCGGTGCGCCCCCTGCCGGCGCCGCTTCTGCTCCGCGAGCCTGCGCAGGCAGGCCCACCGCGCCAGGGCGTACAGCCAGGCCCTGCGCTCCGGCTCGCGGGACGGGCAGCGCCCGTGCTGCCGCTCGGCGACGGCCAGTACGTCACCGAGCACCGCCGTCGCCGCGTCGTGGTCGCAGAGCACGGACAGGCAGTAGGTGAACAGGCCGTCCAGATATGGCTCGTACGGTTCGTACCGGGCCGGCGGGGCCTGCGCGGGCGTGGGCCGGGGCGCACGGCTGTGCACCCGGTGTGCGCCGGTGGTGTGCGTAGGGGGTTCCAGCCTGCTGCTTGTCACCCGGCGACCGTAGGCAAAGGAGACAGGCCTCTTCGTACCCCTTGAGCAGTTTTAACCCGTACGGGTGAACAGATCCCCCGAAAGGGGACAGGAATTCGGAATTCCGTGACTGTCGGACCCAGCCTGTACGGTCACCACCATGGCTGCCCGTACATCTCGTTCATCCGCGAAGGACCGGCCGTCCTACCGCTGCACCGAATGCGGCTGGACGACCGCGAAGTGGCTCGGCCGCTGCCCCGAATGCCAGGCCTGGGGGACGATCGAGGAAACCGGCGCGCCCGCCGTACGGACCACCGCGGCCGGCCGGGTGAGCTCCGCCGCGCTCCCCATCGGCCAGGTCGACGGCCGCACCGCCACCGCCCGCTCCACCGGCGTCGACGAGCTGGACCGCGTCCTGGGCGGCGGTCTCGTCCCCGGCGCCGTCGTACTGCTCGCGGGCGAGCCGGGCGTGCGGCAAGTCGACGCTGCTCCTGGACGTGGCGGCGAAGGCGGCGAGCGAGGACCACCGCACGCTGTACGTCACCGCCGAGGAGTCCGCGAGCCAGGTGCGCCTGCGCGCCGACCGGATCGGCGCGCTCAACGACCACCTCTACCTCACCGCCGAGACCGATCTGTCGGCCGTCCTCGGGCACCTCGACGCGGTCAAGCCGTCCCTTCTCGTCCTCGACTCGGTCCAGACGGTCGCGTCGCCCGAGATCGACGGCGCACCGGGCGGCATGGCCCAGGTCCGCGAGGTCGCGGGCGCGCTCATCCGGGCCTCCAAGGAGCGCGGCATGGCGACGCTCCTGGTGGGCCATGTCACCAAGGACGGCGCCATCGCGGGGCCGCGCCTGCTGGAGCACCTCGTCGACGTCGTGCTGTCCTTCGAGGGCGACCGGCACGCGCGCCTGCGGCTCGTACGGGGCGTCAAGAACCGGTACGGCGCGACCGACGAGGTCGGCTGCTTCGAGCTGCACGACGAAGGCATCACCGGCCTCGCCGACCCCTCGGGGCTCTTCCTCACCCGGCGTGCCGAGGCCGTCCCGGGGACGTGCCTGACCGTCACGCTCGAAGGGCGCCGCCCGCTCGTCGCCGAAGTGCAGGCGCTCACCGTCGACTCGCAGATCCCCTCCCCCCGGCGCACCACCTCGGGCCTGGAGACCTCACGCGTGTCGATGATGCTCGCCGTGCTGGAGCAGCGCGGCCGCATCACCGCCCTCGGCAAGCGCGACATCTACAGCGCGACGGTGGGTGGCGTGAAGCTCTCCGAGCCGGCCGCCGACCTCGCGGTGGCCCTCGCGCTCGCCAGCGCGGCCAGCGACACCCCGCTGCCGAAGAACCTGGTCGCGATCGGCGAAGTGGGCCTCGCGGGAGAGGTCAGGAGGGTCACGGGCGTGCAGCGCAGACTCGCCGAGGCCCACCGTCTCGGCTTCACGCACGCCCTGGTCCCGACCGATCCGGGGAAGGTCCCGGCCGGCATGAAGGTCACCGAGGTCGCCGACATGGGCGACGCCCTCAGAGTCCTTCCCCGCCGCTCTCGCGCACAGGCCCCACAAGGCGAGGAACAGCGCCGGTAGACTTTGCCCTGGTCTCGCCCACCCGTACGAGCACGCGAGGCGAAGTTCAGTGCCCTCCAGGGCACCGCAACCCCGTGACCGGAGGAGTGCAGTGGCAGCCAATGACCGGGCAGCAGCATCCGGAAAGTCCGGCTCAGGCTCGGGCACCGAAGCGCTGATGCGCGCCTCGCTGAGCGCTGTCGCGCCCGGCAAGGGCCTGCGCGACGGCCTGGAGCGCATCCTCCGCGGCAACACCGGCGGCCTCATCGTCCTCGGCATGGACAAAACCGTCGAATCGATGTGTACCGGCGGTTTCGTGCTGGATGTGGAGTTCACCGCGACCCGACTGCGCGAGCTGTGCAAGCTCGACGGCGCGCTCATCCTCGACAAGGACATCACCAAGATCCTGCGGGCCGGCGTCCAGCTGGTCCCGGACGCGTCCATCCCGACCGAGGAGACCGGCACCCGCCACCGCACGGCGGACCGCGTCTCCAAGCAGTGCAACTTCCCCGTGGTGTCGGTCTCACAGTCGATGCGCCTGATCGCGCTGTACGTCGACGGGGAGCGCCGGGTCCTGGAGGAGTCGGCGGCGATCCTGTCCCGCGCCAACCAGGCCCTGGCCACCCTGGAGCGCTACAAGCTCCGCCTCGACGAGGTCGCCGGCACGCTGTCCGCGCTGGAGATCGAGGACCTGGTGACGGTCCGAGACGTGACGGCGGTGGCGCAGCGCCTGGAGATGGTGCGCCGCATCGCCACCGAGATCGCCGAGTACGTGGTGGAACTGGGCACCGACGGACGCCTCCTCTCCCTCCAGCTCGACGAGTTGATCGCGGGCGTCGAGCCGGAGCGCGAACTGGTCGTACGGGACTACGTACCGGAGCCGACGGCGAAGCGTTCCCGCACGGTCGACGAAGCGCTGACCGAGCTGGACGCGCTGTCCCACACCGAGCTGCTCGAACTTCCCGTCGTGGCGCGGGCGCTGGGCTACAGCGGCTCCCCGGAGACGCTCGACTCCGCGGTCTCGCCGCGCGGCTACCGGCTGCTCGCCAAGGTCCCGCGGCTGCCCGGCGCGATCATCGAGCGGCTCGTCGAGCACTTCGGCGGCCTCCAGAAGCTGCTCGCCGCGAGCGTCGACGACCTCCAGGCGGTCGACGGCGTCGGCGAGGCGCGGGCGCGCTCGGTGCGCGAGGGCCTGTCCAGGCTGGCCGAGTCGTCGATCCTGGAGCGCTACGTCTGAGCCGGGCGGCGGCGGGCGGGGCCGCGCCCGGGTCCGGGCCCTTCCCTAGTCCTTCTTCAGTGTGAACGTGGCCGGTGACTTCGCGCCCGGCATCTCCAGCAGGTAGGTCCCGTCGCCGACGGACGTGGCGGGCGGTGTCGCGCACTTCGGCGCGCTCTGGCTGAGGTCCCACTGGACGGTGTGCTTGACGGTGCTGTGCGCGGGGACGCGGAGCAGCAGGCTGCCGGGGGTCCGCGGGCAGTGCTTGGAGGACCACACCGTCTCGTTGTCGTCGTCGGTGATGGTGAGCACGGCGGCCTTCGGTCCGAAGTCCATCTTGCAGGCGGCGCCCGAGGTGTTCTCCACGATCAGCTCGAACTTGGGCTTCTCGCCCGCCTCGTACTCGTTCTTGAAGCTGCGCAGGGACAACTCGATGGTCGCGGCGGTGCAGTCGGGAATGCTGGAGCCGGCCGGTACGCGCTGACCGGCGCCGATGCCGCCACCGACAGCGCCGCCGGTGCCCTCTCCCGCTCCCGCGCCGCCGCTGCCGCCGCTGCCGCTGCCGCTGCCGCTGCCGCCGGAACCGTCACTGTCGCCGTCACCGCCGCCGTCGCGGCGCCGTCGCCACCGCTGCCGTCGCCGCCCGCGTCCGTACCGCCGTCTTCGCCACCGTCGTCTCCGCCACCGCTGCCGCCATCGCCGGCTGCCCGGAGCCGGGAGCCCGCCCGTGTCGCGCGGCCGCCCGGGTCCTCACTGATGGCGGGCCCGACGAGTCCGGTCCCGGGGTGATGGTGGTGGTCGGCTCGGGTGTGGCGCCGCTGTGGGCCCTGTCGTCCTTGTCGCCCTCGCCGCCGGTGGACATGACAATCCATAGGGTCAGCAGTACGAGCAGCACCATCAGGGACAGCGCGACTGCCCTCCGGCGCCAGTAAATGGAGGAGGGAAGCGGCCCGACTGGATTGCGCATAGATCCCACGGCGCAAACTGTACGAGAGATCGCAGCCAACTCCTGCCCCACCCGCCGCCTGCAGCCCCAACTTTTCACGATCATCATTTCGGTCCGCCGCGGCGCCCCCTGTCTTTCGTCGGGGTACGGCACCTGACGATCGCTCAATGTGACGGCGCCACCAGGATCCATACGGTCTGTGACCATGGACAGCACCGAGCTC
Organism: Streptomyces altiplanensis; assembly: GCA_003719395.1. GTDB lineage: Bacteria > Actinomycetota > Actinomycetes > Streptomycetales > Streptomycetaceae > Streptomyces > Streptomyces altiplanensis. Next base: position 1,744 of record RHMC01000172.1, on the reverse strand, counting down.
TACCGGGACATCACCGCCTTCGCCCGTACCACCCCTTCCTGGGTCCGGCACCTCGCCGAGGTCTGGACGGAGGCGGGCATCCTGCTCTTCGGCGTCCTCTTCGCCGTGGCGTGGTGGCGCGCGCGGAACGGGGACGCGCGCACCGTCGCACTGGCGGTGCTCGCGCCGCTCGCGACCGCCGCCGCCTACGGGGCGAGCGAGCTGCTGAAGACGGTGACCGACGAGGAGCGTCCGTGCCGCGCCGTCGCGAACGCGGCGGTCTCGCTCGTGCCGTGCCCGCCGGCCGGGGACTGGTCGTTCCCCAGCAACCACGCGACGATCGCGGGCGCGGCGGCGGTCGGCCTCGCCGTCGCCTGGCGGCGGCTCGTGCTCCTCACCGCCTCGACGGCCCTGCTGATGGCCTTCTCGCGCGTCTTCGTCGGCGTGCACTACCCGCATGACGTGGCCGCAGGACTGCTGCTCGGCGCGGTGGTGGCGGCGGTCGCGCTCCGGACCCTCGCGCGCCTCGCGCAGGAGGTCGTGACGCGATGGCGTACGAGCCGCCTCGCCCTCGCGGCCTGGCTCGCGGGGCCGGGTCCGGGACCGGGGCCGGGTCCGGGTCCGGGGCCGGGTCCGGGACCGGGTCCGGGTCCAGGTCGGGGCCTCAGGCCGTAGCGCCGGCGCCGTCCGCCCCGCCGGTCAGCCCCGCCTCGTACGCGACGATCGCCGCCTGGACGCGGTTCCTGACCTCCAGCCGCTCCAGGACTGCGCTCACATACGCCTTGACCGTGCCCTCGACGAGGTGCAGCCGCGCCGCGATCTCCGGATTGGACAGCCCGGCGCCGACCAGCGCGAGCACCTCGCGCTCACGGGGGCGTCAGCCGCTCGGTGCGGGCGCGGGCGGCGGCGGCGCGGCCCAGCTTCTCGCCGCCGAGCTCCGCGATGACGTGGCGGGCCACCTTCGGTGAGAGGAAGGCGGCGCCCTCGGCCACCGCCCGTACGCCCGCGACGAGTTCGTGCGGGTCACCGGACTTGAGGAGGAATCCGGTGGCGCCGCCGGACAGCGCGCGGGCGATGTACGCGTCCGCCGAGAACGTCGTCAGGATCGCCACGGCGGTCCCCGGAACGGCCCTGGTCACCTCCGCGCAGGCGGCGAGGCCGTCGAGGCGCGGCATGCGGATGTCGAACAGCGCGACGTCGGGGCGGTGGGCGCGGACCAGTTCGACGGCCTCGCGGCCGTCGGCGGCCTCCGCGACGACCTCGATCTCCGGGTCCGCGGCGAGGATCGCCCGTATCCCCGCCCGCATCATCGTCTCGTCGTCCGCCAGCACCACGCGGATCACCTCATTCACTCCTTCTCCCCTTCTCCGCTGCGTTCCTGAGTGGTGCTCAGCGTGGGCACCACCGTCTTCGACACGAGACGGCCGTCCGCGAAGCAGACCCTGAAGTGGCCGACCGCCACGAAGAGTTCGCGGCTCGCCCGGTAGTAGCGGCAGTCGGCGCCGGGGGGCGGCGCGGGCGCGCGCTCGACGGGCGGGTCGGTGACGGACCGGTTCGGCAGGACCCGTGCGGCCCCGGCCTCACTCTCCCCGACGCGCAGGCTCGCGTAGTCGGCGGGGGCCAGGGCGGAGTGGGACCTGGTGTACGCGTACCAGCCGAGGGCGCCCGCGACCAGTACGGCCCCGGCGCTCCCCGCGACGGCGAACGACACGACGCGCGGCGGCGGGCCCGTCGCCGCGCCAGCAGGAAGGCTTCGGGGGCGCGG
>RHMC01000171.1 GCA_003719395.1 Streptomyces altiplanensis | reverse complement strand
TCGTCACCGCCCCCCGCGACGCCCCCGACCCTGACCTCGGGGCTCCCGGCCCCCTCGATCGCCTCCAGGTCCTCGCTCACGGCCACCACCCTCCCGTCCTCCCCCACCACCTGCACCGGACGGTCGTCGGGCCACTCCACATCCCCGTACGGACGCCCCACGGCCACCTGCGAGGCCACGTTCTGGGCGTCGACCTCGGCCTGGAGGTCGGCCTGGTCGATCAGATTGGCCCGCAGCACCAGCAGCACGGCCAGCCCGGCGGCCACCAGTGCCACCGCGACGACCACGGTCGCCCCGAGCGCCGCCCTGGCCCGTACGGACCCGAAGAGCCGCCTCATCCCGCCACCAGCCGGTATCCGGCGCCGCGCACCGTCTGAATCCGCCCGGCGCCCAGCTTCCGGCGCAGGGCGCTCACGTACACCTCGACGATGTTCGGGTCGCCTTCGTACGCGAAGTCCCACACGTGTTCCAGGATCTGCGCCTTGCTGACGACCTCACCGGCCCGCACGGCGAACTGCTCCAGCACGGCGAATTCCTTCGTGGTGAGCACGACTTCTTCCTCCCCGGCATACACGTGCCGGCCGGCGGTATCCATCCGCAGATCCCCCACCACGACCACCGGCGAAGCCCCGGCACTCGCCCGCCGTCGCAGCAGCGCCTTGACCCGGGCGACGAGAACCACGTACGAGAACGGCTTCGTCAGATAGTCGTCAGCGCCCGTGTCGAGCCCCTCCGCCTCGTCGTACTCCCCGTCCTTGGCGGTCAGCATCAGGATCGGCACGTCGTTCCCCGCGGCCCGCAGCGCCGCACACACCCGGTACCCGTTCATGCCGGGCAGCATGATGTCCAGGATGACGAGGTCGTACGAGCCCTCCCCGGCCCGGTGCAGCCCTTCGAGCCCGTCGTGCACCACATCCACGGCGAAGCCCTCGGCGGTGAGCCCCTTGGCCAGGGCCACCGCGAGCCGCCTCTCGTCCTCCACGATCAACAAGCGCATGCGCCAAGGTTCGCAAACCGAACCTGAAGACGCCTTCAGCCGGCTTCAGCTGCCCTTCAGCATCACTCGGCCAGGTTGGTCCCCGTAGCAACCGACCGCTCTGGAGGAACCCTCATGAAGCGCAAGCTCGTCATCGCCACCGCCGCCACCGCCCTGCTCCTCGGCGGCACCGCGACCGCGTTCGCCACGTCGGACGACGACGCGAAGCCCGCGCCGGCCACGAGCACGATCACCCTCGACGAGGCGACGGCGGCGGCCGTGAAGTCCACGCCGGGCACGGTCACCGGCGCCGAGCTGGACGACGACGCCCCGGTCTGGGAGATCGACGTCTTCGGCAAGGACACCAAGTGGCACGACGTGGAGGTGGACACCAAGAGCGCGAAGGTGATCCACGTCCACACCGAGGACGACGACGACCGCGACCGCGCCCCGAAGGACACGAAGGTCACCATGCGCGAGGCCGTGGCGGCAGCCCTCAAGGCCCAGCCGGGCACGCTGACGTCCATCGACCTGGACGACAGCGCCTGGGAGGCCGAGGTCCAGTCCAAGGACGGCAAGCAGCACGAGCTGAACGTCGACGCCACCACGGCCAAGGTGACCCCGGACCAGGACGACGCGGACGAGGACAACGACGCGGACGACGACAACGACTCCGACTGACCCCGGCCGCCCGCAGACCACCCACCGGCGCGGGGGCGGCGCCCAGGTCGCGCTGTGCCGATCCGTGGGCAAGCCCCCGGGGTGGGCGGTGCCCGCAGGCCACCACTCACCGGTGTGAGGGGGGCGGGCCGCGCAGGGGTGGTGGCCGGGACGGTAGAGCGTGATGTGTGCGCAGGACGCGGGCTTCACGCAAGGCACCGCACCGCGGCTGAATCATGCAGTCCCGAACGCCGCCCCCGGAGCGGCCCGCCCCCTCGCGCCGGTGCGCGGCGCGCACCGCGCACCGCGCCCAAACCGCCTACGCCTCGGTAATCCCCGCCACCAGCTCGTCCGCCGCCGCGTAAGGATCCAGCTCCCCCGCCACGATCCGCTCCGCCAGCGCCCCCAGCCGCCGGTCGCCCCGCAGGTCGCCGATCCGCTCCCGCAGCGCCCGACCGCGATCGTCTCGACCTCGTGGGCCGCCCGCTTCGCCCGCCGCTCCGCCAGCACCCCGTGCTCCTCCATCCACGCCCGGTGCTTCTCCAGCGCCTCGACGACCTCGTCGACACCCTCGCCCCGCGCCGCCACCGTCTTCACGATCGGCGGCCGCCAGTCCCCGGGCCCCCGGGACTCCCCGAGCCCCAGCATGTGGTTGAGCTCCCGCGCAGTCGCGTCGGCCCCGTCCCGGTCGGCCTTGTTCACGACGTACACGTCACCGATCTCCAGGATCCCCGCCTTCGCGGCCTGGATCCCGTCCCCCATCCCCGGCGCCAGCAGCACCACGGACGTGTCCGCCTGCGAGGCGATCTCCACTTCCGACTGCCGACACCCACCGTCTCGACCAGCACCACGTCACAGCCCGCCGCGTCCAGCACCCGAATGGCCTGCGGCGCGGCCCAGGCCAGTCCGCCCAGGTGCCCCCGGGTGGCCATCGACCGGATGTAGACCCCCGGATCCGACGCGTGCTCCGACATCCGCACCCGGTCGCCCAGCAGCGCGCCGCCGCTGAACGGCGACGACGGGTCCACCGCCAGCACCCCGACCCGCTTGCCGGCCCGCCGGTACGCCGACACGAGCGCCGACGTGGAAGTCGACTTGCCGACTCCCGGCGACCCCGTGAGCCCCACCACATACGCACCGCCGGCGAGCGGAGCCAGCGCCGCCATCACCTCACGCAGTTGCGGGGACGCCCCCTCGACCAGCGAGATCAGCCGGGCGACGGCCCGGGGCCGGCCCTCTCGCGCCTGAGCCACCAGCCCGGGGACGTCCTGCATCACAATTCCGCTCCTTGAATCGGCGAACCGGCCTGCCTGCGAAGGCCTGCCTGCAAAAGGGTTACTTGCCCGCGACCTTGATGATCAGCGCATCACCCTGACCACCACCACCGCACAGCGCGGCGGCACCGATGCCCCCGCCCCGCCGCTTCAGTTCGAGCGCCAGGTGCAGCACGACCCGCGCGCCGGACATTCCGATGGGGTGCCCCAGGGCAATCGCACCACCGTTGACGTTCACCTTTTCCGGGGAAATTCCGAGGTCCTTCATTGACTGGACCGCAACCGCGGCGAAAGCCTCGTTGATCTCCACGAGGTCAAGATCCTCAACCCCGATCCCCTCCTTGCCGAGCGCGTGCGCGATGGCGTTGGAAGGCTGCGACTGGAGCGAGTTGTCGGGCCCGGCCACGTTCCCGTGGGCCCCGATCTCGGCGATCCATTCCAGCCCGAGCTCCTCCGCCCTGGCCTTGCTCATGACCACCACAGCCGCCGCGCCGTCCGAAATCTGCGAAGCGGTCCCGGCGGTGATCGTGCCGTCCTTGGCGAAAGCGGGACGCAGCTTGCCCAGCGACTCGGCGGTCGTCTCGGGCCGGATTCCCTCGTCCTTCGAGAAAAGAACCGGCTCGCCCTTGCGCTGCGGAATCTCGACGGGCGTGATCTCCGCCTCGAAGAGGCCGTTCTTCTGCGCGGCGGCGGCCCGCTGGTGCGAAAGCGCCGCGAATTCGTCCTGCGGTCCGCGCGCGATTCCGAGCCGGGTGTTGTGCTTCTCGGTCGACTCCCCCATCGCGATGCCCTCGAAGGAGTCGGTCAGCCCGTCGTGCGCCATCGAGTCGAGCATCTCGATCGCGCCGTACTTGAAGCCCTCGCGGGACTTCGGAAGCACGTGAGGAGCGTTCGTCATGGACTCCTGGCCACCGGCGACGACGACGTCGAACTCACCGGCGCGGATCAGCTGATCGGCCAGTGCGATCGCGTCGAGCCCCGACAGGCAGACCTTGTTGATGGTCAGAGCGGGCACGGCCATGGGGATCCCGGCCTTCACCGCCGCCTGACGGGCGGGAATCTGCCCCGCGCCGGCCTGCAGCACCTGCCCCATGATCACGTACTGGACCTGGTCCCCGCCGATACCGGCCCGCTCCAGGGCCGCCTTGATGGCGAACCCGCCGAGGTCCGCGCCGGAGAAGGATTTCAGCGAGCCGAGCAGCCGGCCCATGGGCGTACGGGCACCGGCGACGATGACAGACGTAGTGCGGTTCGTTCCAGGCATGAGGCACGGCCCCTTGGGATGAGGAGTGAACGAGGGTTTACCTCAATGTACTGAGCGGTACGGGCCCGGTCACCGGGCAGCGAGTGTGATCGCGCGCACGTTGCGTAACCACTCCAACCGCGCTGCACTGAACCCATGCTGACGCGAATCGACCACATCGGAATCGCCTGTTTCGACCTCGACAGGACCATCGAGTTCTACCGCTCGACCTACGGCTTCCAGGTGTACCACTCGGAGGTCAATGAGGAGCAGGGCGTGCGCGAGGCCATGCTCAAGATCAACGAAACGTCCGACGGCGGCGCCACGTACCTCCAGCTCCTGGAGCCCACCCGGGAGGACTCCGCGGTGGGAAAGTGGCTGGCCAAGAACGGTGAGGGGGTCCACCACATCGCCTTCGGCACCCCGGACGTGGACGCCGACGCGGCGGACATCCGCGAGAAGGGCGTACGGGTCCTCTACGACGAGCCCCGCATCGGTTCGATGGGGTCCCGCATCACGTTCCTGCACCCCAAGGACTGCCACGGTGTACTGACAGAACTGGTCACTTCGGCCCCTTCCACCCCCGAGGAGCACTGACCCCCGGATTCCACGGCCGGTAGAGTGGGCGGTTCCGGTCCGGGGCCGGACCGGGGCCTGTGACTCATGCCTCGCAGTTGATCTGACACCATTCCCCCCGGGGGGCCGCCCGTGCCGGGGTGGCGCTTGTTCGGAGAGTCGGAAGAGTTGCGACCAGGGGACGGATGGGACCGCGCAGTGCGGGGCTACGAACGCCAGGAGAGCCAACAGCGGGGTGAAACCGACCATCTCTCGCGGTTCGAAGCCGAGATGGACCGGCTGAAGACCGAGCGGGAGAAGGCGGTTCAGCACGCCGAGGACCTCGGTTACCAGGTCGAGGTGTTGCGCGCCAAGCTCCACGAGGCGCGCCGCAACCTCGCGTCCCGTCCTGCCTACGACGCGGCGGACATCGGTTATCAGGCCGAGCAGTTGCTCCGTAACGCCCAGGTCCAGGCCGATCAGCTGCGCACCGACGCCGAGCGCGAACTGCGCGACGCCCGGGCGCAGACGCAGCGGATCCTCCAGGAGCACGCCGAGCACCAGGCACGGCTCCAGGCCGAGTTGCACACGGAGGCGGTCACCCGCCGTCAGCGGCTCGACCAGGAGCTCGCCGAGCGCCCGCATGACCGTCGAGGCGCACGTCAACGAGAACGTGGCGTGGGCCGAGCAGCTGCGCGCCCGTACCGAGGCGCAGGCCCGCCGGCTCCTGGAGGAGTCCCGCGCCGAGGCCGAGCAGGCGCTGGCCGCCGCCCGCGCCGAGGCCGAGCGGGTCGCCCAGGAGGCCCGCCGGCGCCTCGCGCCGAGGCCGAGAACGCCCGCGCCGAGGCGGAAGCGCTTCTGCTGCGCGCCCGCAAGGACGCCGAGAAGCTGCTGAACGCCGCCTCCAGCCAGGCCCAGGAGGCGACGGCCCACGCCGAACAGCTGCGGACCTCGACGAGCGCCGAGTCCGACCAGGCACGCCGTCAGGCCGCCGAACTGAGCCGCACCGCCGAGCAGCGGATGCAGGAGGCCGCGTGACGGCGCTGCGCGAGGCGCGCGCCGAGGCCGAGAAGGTCCTGACCGAGGCGAAGGACGCGGCGGCCAAGCAGCTGACGACGGCCGAGTCCGTCAACGAGCAGCGCACCCGTACGGCCAAGACCGAGATCGCCCGGCTGGTCGCGGAGGCCACGAAGGACGCCGAGGCGCTCAAGGCGGAGGCCGAGCAGGCCCGCGCCGATGCCCGCGCCGAGCGAGACGGCTGGTGGCCGAGGCCGCCGAGAAGGCCCGTACGGCCGCCGCCGAGGATTCGGCGGCCCAGCTCGCCAAGGCCGCCCGTACCGCCGAAGAGGTCCTGACCAAGGCGTCCGACGACGCCAGGGAGACCACCCGCAAGGCGTCCGAGGAGGCCGAGCGGATCCGCCGCGAGGCCGAGGCCGAGATCGAGCGGCTGCGCAGCGAGGCTGCGGCCCAGGCCGACCAGCTCAAGGGCGCGGCCAAGGACGACACCAAGGAGTACCGGGCCAAGACGGTCGAACTGCAGGAGGAGGCGCGCAGGCTGCGCGCGAGGCCGAGCAGCTGCGGGCCGAGGCGGTCGCCGAGGGCGAGCGGATCCGCGGCGAGGCCCGCCGTGAGGCCGTCCAGCAGATCGAGGAGGCGGCCAGGACCGCCGAGGAGCTGCTGACCAAGGCGCGGGGCGACGCGGACGAACTGCGTACGTCCGCCTCCGCCGAGAGCGAGCGCGTCCGCGGCGAGGCCATCGAGCGCGCCGCGGCGCTGCGCAAGCAGGCCGAGGAGACCCTGGAGCGCACCCGCACCGAGGCCGAGCAGCTGCGCACGGAGGCCGAGGAGCAGGCGGCGGGCACCACCGCCGACGCCGAGGAGGCCGCCCGCGCGCTGCGCGAGGAGGCCGAGCGCGTCATCGCCGGCCGCCAGTCCGAGGCCGCCGAGGAGCTGGCCCGGCTGCACGCCGAGGCCGAGCAGCGCGTCGCCGCCGCCGAGCAGGCACTGGGCGAGGCCAGGACCGAGGCCGAGCGGCTGCGCCGGGAGGCCGGCGAGGAGATCGAGCGGCTGCGGGTCGAGGCGGCGGAGCGGGTGCGTACGCTCCAGGCGCAGGCCGAGACGGAGGCGGAGCGGCTGCGCACCGAGGCGGCCGCCGATGCCTCGCAGTCGCGCGCCGAGGGCGAGGCCGTCGCCGTACGGCTGCGCACCGAGGCGTCGGGCGAGGCGGAGCGGCTCAAGGCCGAGGCGCAGGAGAGCGCGGACCGGATGCGCGCGGAAGCCGCGTCCGCCGCCGAGCGCGTCGCCGCCGAGCGCCGAGGCCCTGGCCGCCGCCCAGGAGGAGGCCGCGAGGCGCCGCCGGGAGGCCGAGGAGACGCTCGCCGCCGCCCGCGAGGAGGCCGAGCAGGAGCGTACGCAGGCCCGCGAGCAGAGCGAGGAGCTGCTGGCGTCCGCCCGCAAGCGGGTCGAGGACGCGCAGACCGAGGCGCAGCGCCTGGTCCAGGAGGCGGACTACCGGGCGACCGAGCTGGTCGCCGCCGCCGAGCAGACCGCGCAGCAGGTACGGGACGCGGTGGCCGGGCTGCACGAGCAGGCCGAGCAGGAGATCGCCGGGCTGCGCAGCGCCGCCGAGCACGTGGCGGAGCGTACGAAGACCGAGGCGCAGGAGGAGGCGGACCGCCTCCGCGCCGAGGCGTACGAGGAGCGGGAGCGGGCCACCGAGGACGCGATCGGGATGCGCCGGCAGGCGCAGGAGGAGACGACGCCGCGAAGGCGCTCGCGGAGCGCACGGTCGGGGACGCGATCGCGGAGGCGGAGCGGCTGCGTTCCGATTCGTCGGAGTACGCACAGAGGCTCCGTACGGAGGCTTCCGACGCGCTGGCTTCGGCCGAGCAGGACGCGGCCCGTTCGCGCGCCGAGGCCCGCGAGGACGCCAACCGCATCCTCAACGAGGCGGCGCGCAGGCGGACCGGCTGATCGGCGAGGCGACGGGCGAGGCCGAGCGCATGGCGGCCGAGCCGTGCAGTCGCTGACCGGCCAGCCGGGCAGGACGCGGCCCGCATCAGGGCAGAGGCCGAGCAGATCAAGGCGGACGGCGAGGCCGGGGCCGAACAGCTGCGGGCCGAGGCGCGCGAGGAGGCCGAGCGAGTCCTCGACGAGGCGCGCAAGGCCGCCGACAAGCGGCGCGGCGACGCGGCGTCCCAGGCCGACAAGCTCGTCTCCGAGGCGAGCGGCGAGGCCGAGCGGATCCTCTCCGACGCGAACGGCGAGGCCGAGCGGCTGCGCGCGGAGGCCGCCGAGATGGTGGCCTCCGCCCAGCGGGCGGCGGAGCGCATCAGGTCCGACGCCGAGAAGGTCAAGGCGGACGCCGAGAAGTCGGCGGAGCGGATGCGCGGCGACGCGCGCGCCGAGGCCGACCGGCTGCTCGACGAGGCGCGCCAGGCGGCGTCCAAGCGCCGCGCGGACGCGGCCGAGCAGGCCGACCAGCTGATCGCGAAGGCCCAGGAGGAGGCGCTGCTCGCCGCGACGCGGGCCGAGGAGCAGGCCGACACGATGGTCGGCGCGGCCCGCAAGGAGGCCGAGCGGCTGGTGGCGGAGTCGACGGTAGAGGGCAATTCCCTGGTGGAGAAGGCCCGTACGGACGCCGACGAGCTGCTGGTCGGGGCCCGCAGGGACGCGACCGCCATACGGGAGCGGGCGGAGGAGCTGCGCTCCCGTACGGAGAGCGAGATCGAGGAGCTGCACGAGCGGGCCCGCCGGGAGACGTCCGAGCAGATGCGGACGGCGGGCGAGCGGGTCGACAAGCTGGTGAAGGCCGCGACGGAGCAGCAGGCCGAGGCCGAGGCGAAGGCGAAGGCGATGATCTCCGAGGCGAGTTCGGAGGCGGGCAAGGTCCGTATCGCCGCGGTGAAGAAGGCCGAGGCGCTGCTCAAGGAGGCCGAGCAGAAGAAGGCCGAGCTGGTACGGGAGGCCGAGCGGATGCACGCGGAGGCCGAGGCGGAGGCGAAGCGCACGGTCGAGGAGGGCCGGCGTGAGCTCGATGTGCTCGTACGCCGCCGCAAGGACATCCAGACCGAGATTTCCCGTGTCCAGGACGTACTTGAGGCATTGGAGTCTTTTGAGACACCCGCGGGGGGTGGCAAGACGACATCGAACAGCGGCTCCGCCGCAGGTGGAGTCAGAGCGGGCGCAGGGTCGGGCAACACTCGTTCGGGTGGCAAGTCTTCGGACAGTTAGCCACTCGAAAGAGGTGTCATTCTCCGGACCAAACCTCCATTGGCTCGGTGACACGCCGCCCGGGCCCCTAGGATTCCCCTTAGCACCCCACCGGTCTCATTCGACAGGAACCCAGGAACCCCATGAGCGACACTTCCTCCCCCTTCGGCTTCGAGCTCGTGCGGCGTGGTTACGACCGCGGTCAGGTGGACGACCGCATTACCAAGCTCGTCGCCGACCGTGACAGTGCTCTGGCCCGAATCACTGCTCTGGAAAAGCGCATCGAGGAGCTCCACCTCGAGACCCAGAACGCCCAGGCCCAGGTCAGCGATGCCGAGCCGTCGTACGCCGGTCTCGGTGCGCGGGTCGAGAAGATCCTCCGTCTCGCCGAGGAGGAGGCGAAGGACCTGCGTGAGGAGGCCCGTCGCGCCGCCGAGCAGCACCGCGAGCTCGCCGAGTCCGCCGCGCAGCAGGTGCGCAACGACGCCGAGTCGTTCGCCGCCGAGCGCAAGGCGAAGGCCGAGGACGAGGGTGTCCGTATCGTCGAGAAGGCCAAGGGGGACGCCTCGACGCTGCGCAGCGAGGCGCAGAAGGACGCACAGCAGAAGCGCGAGGAGGCGGACGCTCTCTTCGAGGAGACCCGCGCCAAGGCCGCCCAGGCCGCCGCGGACTTCGAGACGAACCTGGCCAAGCGCCGCGAGCAGTCCGAGCGCGACCTGGCTTCGCGCCAGGCCAAGGCCGAGAAGCGTCTGGCCGAGATCGAGCACCGCGCCGAGCAGCTGCGCCTGGAGGCCGAGAAGCTGCGTACGGACGCGGAGCGCCGTGCCCGTCAGACGGTGGAGACCGCGCAGCGCCAGGCCGAGGACATCGTCGCCGACGCCAACGCCAAGGCCGACCGGATCCGCAGCGAATCGGAGCGCGAGCTGGCGGCGCTCACCAACCGCCGCGACTCGATCAACGCGCAGCTGACCAACGTCCGCGAGATGCTGGCGACGCTGACCGGTGCGGCCGTCGCCGCCGCCGGTGCCCCGGCCGACGACGAGCCGATCACCCGCGGCGTCCCGGCCCAGCAGACCCGCTAGCCCGAAGCGGAAGCAAGCAGGCCGTAAAGCCCCGAAAGCCCCCCCGTCATTCCGGTGGCGGGGGGCTCGCTGCGCCCTTAGCGTGGCGGGCATGATTGAGCTGACGGGGCTGACGAAGCGTTACGGCGAGAAGGTGGCCGTCGACCATCTGACCTTCACCGTACGGCCGGGCATCGTGACCGGCTTCCTGGGCCCGAACGGGGCGGGCAAGTCGACGACCATGCGAATGCTGCTGGGACTGGACAACCCGACGGCGGGCGACGTCCGCATCGACGGGAAGCGGTACGCCGAACTCAAGGATCCCCTGAAGTACATCGGCGCGCTCCTCGACGCCAAGGCGATGCACGGCGGCCGCAGCGCGTACAACCACCTGCTGTGCCTGGCCCAGAGCAACGGCATCCCCCGCCGCCGGGTCTCCGAGGTCCTCGAAACGGTGGGCCTGACGGCCGTCGCCAAGAAGCGCGCGAAGGGCTTCTCGCTCGGCATGGGCCAGCGGCTCGGCATCGCGGGCGCGTTGCTGGGCGACCCCGAGATCCTGATGTTCGACGAGCCGGTCAACGGACTCGACCCCGAGGGCATCCACTGGATCCGCAACCTGATGAAGTCGCTGGCGGGCCAGGGCCGTACGGTCTTCGTCTCCTCCCACCTGATGAGCGAAATGGCGCTCACCGCCGACCACTTGGTCGTCATCGGCCAGGGCAGGCTGCTCGCCGACACGTCCATGGCCGACTTCATCCGGGAGAACTCGCGCAGTTACGTGCGTCTGCGCTCCCCGCAGCAGGAGCGGCTGCGCGATGTCATGCACGAGGCCGGGATCACGGCGGTCAGCAGGGGTGACGGGGCGCTGGAGGTGGACGGTGCGACCTCGGAGCAGCTCGGCGAACTCGCCGCCCGCCACCAGCTCGTCCTCCATGAGCTGAGCCCTCAGCGGGCCTCGCTGGAGGAGGCGTTCATGCAGCTGACCGCGGAGTCCGTGGAGTACCACGCGCATACGGACGGCGCGGGGCCGCAGGTGCCCGGGGCCGGCTGGGGCGTCGGCGCGCAGCAGAAGAAGGGGGTCTGAGCCATGGCGGTCGCACAGGTGCTCACGTCGGAATGGACCAAGATCAAATCGGTTCAGTCCACGGTGTGGACGCTCGGTCTCGCCGCGGTGGTCACGATCGGCCTCGGCATGCTGATCAGCGTGCTCTCGAAGAACGAGTTCGAGAACATGGACGCACAGGACAGACTCGCCTTCGATCCCACCTTCGTGAGTTTCGCCGGAACGAGCCTCGGCCAGCTGGCGATGATCGTTTTCGGCGTGCTCGTCGTGTCGAACGAGTACAGCACCGGAATGATCCGCATGTCGCTCGCCGCGGTCCCGCAGCGCGGCGCCTTCCTCTTCGGCAAGATCGCCGTCGCCACGGCACTCGCACTGGCCGTCGCGATGGTCACGAGTTTCACCTCCTTCTTCCTGGGCCAGGCGATGCTGGGCGACCTGAGAGCGGACATCGGCGACCCGGGCGTCCTGCGCGCGGTGATCGGCGGCGGGCTCTACATGACCCTGATCGCGCTGTTCTCGATGGGCGTCGCCACCATGCTGCGCAGCCCGATGCTCGCGCTCGGCATCCTGATGCCGATCTTCTTCCTCCTCGCGCCGATCCTGGGCAATGTCTCCGCGACCGAGAAGGTCGGCCAGTACCTTCCCGACCAGGCGGGCAGCAAGATCATGCAGGTGGTGCCGCCGCTCGACGACGATGCGCCGTACGGCCCGTGGGGCGGGCTGCTGATCATGGTGGCGTGGGTCGTCGTGGCCGTGGCGGGCGGGTACGCCCTGCTGAAGAAGCGGGACGCGTAGGGACGACGGCCACGTCCCCGGCTTAGCCGGAACCGTCAACGGCTGGTTATCCTCCTAACCCTTACGGGGGCGCGTTCGGCCATGCGGTCACAGCCCCGACGACCCGACCTGTCGATGGGGCTGCACACACATGATCGAGGCAGTCGGCCTGACGAAGCGCTACGGCGCCAAGACAGCCGTGCACAACCTTTCCTTCCAGGTTCGCCCGGGCACGGTGACGGGCTTCCTCGGCCCCAACGGCTCCGGCAAGTCCACGACGATGCGCATGATCCTCGGGCTCGACGAGCCCACCTCGGGCCATGTCACCATCGGCGGCCACCCCTTCCGCAAGCTGCCCAACGCCCCCCGGCAGGTCGGCGCCCTGCTCGACGCCAAGGCCGTGCACGGCGGGCGCACCGCCCGCAACCACCTGCTGTCGCTGGCGCAGCTCTCCGGCATCCCCGCCCAGCGGGTCGACGAGGTGCTCGGGGTCGTCGGCCTCCAGGACGTCGCCAGGCGGCGCTCCAACGGCTTCTCGCTCGGCATGGGGCAGCGCCTGGGCATCGCGGCGGCGCTGCTCGGCGACCCGCAGGTGCTGCTCTTCGACGAGCCGGTCAACGGCCTCGACCCCGAGGGCATCCTGTGGGTCCGCAACCTCATGAAGACGCTGGCCTCCGAGGGCCGCACTGTCTTCGTCTCCAGCCACCTCATGAGCGAAATGGCGCTCACCGCCGACCACTTGATCGTGATCGGGCGCGGGCAGCTGCTCGCCGACATGAGCGTCAAGGCCTTCATCTCCGCCAACTCCGCGGACTTCGCCCGGGTGCGTACGCCGCAGGCCGAGCCGCAGCAGCGCGAGAAGCTGTCCTCGGTACTGACCGAGGCCGGCGGGCACGTCATGACCGAACACGACGGTGCGCTGCGCGTCACCGGGCTGCCGCTGCCGCGGATCAGCGACCTCGCGCACGAGGCCGACGTAAGGCTGTGGGAACTCTCGCCGCACCAGGCCTCGCTGGAAGAGGCGTACATGCGGATGACGCAGAGCGCGGTGGACTACCGCTCGACGGCCGACCAGCTGGCCGGCTTCCAGTCGCCGGACCAGCCGCACCCGCCCGGCGGTTACGCCCCGCCCGTGCCGCCCGTGCCGCAGCAGGGCTGGTACGCCCCGCCGCCGCCCCAGGCCGGCGGGCAGCCGCCCTTCGCCGGCGCCCCCGTACCGCCCGGCCAGGCACCCGCGCCCCATTACGCGCCCGCACCGGGCCAGAACCCGTACGCGGCGCTCCCGCCCCGGCGGTGCCCCCCCA
>RHMC01000170.1 GCA_003719395.1 Streptomyces altiplanensis | reverse complement strand
AGCCCCCCGCCCCGATCCCCCATCCTGAAGGGGTGAGCAACGACGAGTTCCGCGCCGCGATGTCCCGCTTCACCGCGGGCGTCACCCTGGTGACCGCCCACGACCCGGACGGCGGTGCCCGCGGCGAGGACGCCGGCATGACCGCGACGGCCTTCATGTCGGTGTCGCTGGACCCGCCGCTGGTGCTGGTGAGCGTACGGAACGGCTCCCGCATGGACGACCTGCTGGCCGAGCAGCCGCTGTGGGCGGTATCACTGCTCTCGGAGAACCAGCGGCACATCGCGGGACGGTTCGCGATGAAGGGCCGTCTCAGCGACCGCCTGCTGTTCGAGGACATCGCCCATACGCGCGGCGCCGCGTCCGGGGCCCCGCTGATCGACGGCGCGCTGGCGGTGGTGGAGTGCAGGACCGAGCAGCGGGTGGAGGCGGGGGACCACACGCTGGTGGTCGGCCGGGTGCTCGCGGTGGGTCTGCCGAGCACGGACGGCGCCCCGCTCACGTACTTCAGGGGCCGCTACCGGCACCTGGCCTGACCGGCCGGTCCTGGCCCCGGGTGGCCGACCCCGGGCCGGCCCTAGTCCCAGCCGCCGGCGCGGCCGCGCTTCGTCTCGCTGCGCGCCTTCTGTTGCGCAGCCGGCGCTCGTTGATGCCCCGGGGGATCTTCTTCGCCCTGCGCGGCTTGGGCGGCGGGGCCGTCGCCTCGGCGAGCAGGGCGGCCATGCGGACCAGCGCGGTCTCGCGGTTGCGCCACTGGGAACGATGCTCGGACGACCGTACGGAGACGACGCCGCCCACCAGCCGGGTAGCGAGCCGCTCCAGCGCGCGCTCCTTCCAGACCGGAGGCAGCGCTTCGGTCTTCGCCAGGTCGAAGCGGAGTTCCACCTGGGAGTCGGTGGTGTTGACGTGCTGTCCGCCGGGCCCGGAGGACCTGGAGAAACGCCACATGAGCTCTGCCTCCGGCAGGGAGACAGCACCGCGAATGACATGAGGCCCGGACATGCGTCCAATGATCCCGTGTCCAGGGGCATCGCGTCACCCGCTTTTCCCCTTCCCTTCCCTCCCCTTCCTCTTCCCCCCTCCTCCCCCTTTCCCCCTTTCCTCCGCAGACCTGGAACCTTGCGGCCACCTGCCCGCGTTATGACGGGTGACGGTAGCTTCGGACCCCACGGGTCGTCCGGCCCGCACGACTTCAAGGAAGAGGACATCCCGATGGCTGTAAGTCTGTCCAAGGGCGGCAACGTCTCGCTCACCAAGGAGGCCCCCGGCCTGACCGCCGTCACGGTCGGCCTCGGCTGGGACGTCCGTACGACCACCGGTACCGACTTCGACCTCGACGCGTCCGCGATCGCGGTCAACCCGACCGGCAAGGTCTACTCCGACAGTCACTTCGTCTTCTTCAACAACAAGTCGACGCCGGACCAGACCATCGTCCACACCGGTGACAACCGCAGTGGCGAGGGCGCGGGCGACGACGAGGCGATCAACGTCAACCTGGCGGGCCTGCCGGCCGACGTCGACAAGATCGTCTTCCCGGTCTCGATCTACGACGCCGTGACCCGCAGCCAGAACTTCGGCCAGGTGCGCAACGCGTACATCCGCATCGTCAACCAGGCCGGCGGCGCCGAGATCGCCCGCTACGACCTGAGCGAGGACGCCGCCACCGAGACCGCGATGGTCTTCGGCGAGCTCTACCGCAACGGCGCGGAGTGGAAGTTCCGCGCGGTCGGCCAGGGCTACGCGTCCGGCCTCACGGGCATCGCCTCGGACTTCGGCGTCAACGTCTGACGCCTGGCGCGCGCACGCCTGTCGAGCAGGGCCCCGGCCGTGGCCGGGGCCCTGTCGCGTTGTCGCGCGGTCGTGTTGTCGCGCGGTCGAGAGGCGGGCCCGGTTCACGCCCCGGCCCCCGGGGCGGGGCGTCCTCCGGTCACCGGGCGGACCGGAGGACGCCCGGGCCGGTGGGAACAGCGGGCTTCTCCCGCCCGTGGAGCCAGGTGTCCCAGAGGTCCTTCAGGTCCTTGCCGGACTTCTTCTCGACGTACGCCGTGAAGTCGTCCGTGGACGCGTTGCCGTGGCGGTGGGCGGCGGTCCAGCCCCGCACGATGTCGAAGAAGGCGTCGTCGCCCACCGCTTCGCGGACCTTGTGGACCACCATCGCGCCGCGCCCGTAGACGGGCGCCCGTGAGATCTCGGCCGCGGTGGGCGGATCGGCCGGCGGGAAGGCCCAGTTGACCGGGTCGGCGAAGGCGACGGCGAAGCTGTCGTCCGCGGGGATGTCCTCGAAGTCCTCGTCCCACAGCCACTCCGCGTACGTCGCGAAGCCCTCGTTGAGCCACATGTCCTGCCAGGTCTTGGGCGTCACGGAGTCGCCGAACCACTGGTGAGCCAGCTCGTGGACGAGCAGCCCCTGGTCGGGCGCGCCGGGGAAGACGGGCTTGGTCTGGGTCTCCAGGGCGTATCCCGCGTCGTTGCCGCGCTCGACGATCGCGCCCGTGGAGGAGAAGGGGTACGGGCCGAAACGCTCGGCGGCCCACTCCATGACGTCGGGGACCGTGGCCAGGATCTCGGTGCTGCTCTCGGCGACGACCGGGTCGACGGCGGTGTGGACGGGCAGACCGGAGGGGGTGCGCGAAGTCTTCGTCTCGTACGCGCCGATGGCGACGGTGGCGAGGTAACTGGCCATCGGCTCACCGTTGTGCCAGGCGAAGGTGGTGCGGCCACTGCGGGTGCGCTCGCTCTTCAACTCGCCGTTGGAGATGGCCTTCAGGCCCTGGGGGACGGTGACCGTGATGTCGTACGACGCCTTGTCGCTGGGGTGGTTGTTGCCGGGGAACCACGCCATCGACCCGGACGGCTGACCGAGCGCGAGCGCGCCGTCCACGGTCGTCAGCCAGCCCTCCTGCGAGGTGTCGGCGTCGGTGATCGTGGCGGGGGTGCCGGAGTAACGGACGACCGTGGTGAAGGTCCGGCCCTTGGCGAGCGCGGCGGCGGGGCGCAGCGTCAGCTCGTCGCCCGCCCGGCTGACGGCGGCCTCGGTTCCCCCGACGGTGGCGGAGCGGACCTCCAGGCCGTGGAGGTCGAGGTTGAAGGCGCTGAGGTCCTGGGTGGCGCGGGCGGTGATCTCGGCGGTGCCCGTGAGCGGCCCGCGGGCCCTCCGTGGTCCGCACGGCCCGCACCGCCGGCGCGGTCCGTACTGCGGCGCGGTCCGCACTGCCGCGTGGACCGCATGGCCGGAGCGGACCGCACTGCCGGCGCGGTCCGTACTGCCGGCGCGGTCCGCGCCTTCCGCGCTGCCCGCGCCTTCCGTGCGGTCGCCGCCGCCGGAATGGGGGTCGTAGTCGAGGGTCAGGGTGTAGTGCTCGACGTCGTAGCCGCCGTTGCCGAGCCCGGGGAAGTACGGGTCGTGTACGCCCGACGCGCCCGGTTCACCGCGGACGCCGTCGCCGAGCCCGCCGGCCCCGGCACCGGTGCACGAGGTGAGCGCGAGCAGGGTGGCGACGGCGTGGGCTGCTCGTCGTACACGAGACCATTGATCCACAGAGAGGATCATATGCACGGAATGCACCGTTCACCTGGGCAGGCGAACGCGGGGCGGGCACGGCGCGGGGCGGGCACGGCGCGGGGCCAGGGCGTTACTTGCCCAGCGCCGCGACGCCCGCCTGCGCGAACTTCTCGTCCAGGTCGCCGCTCGGCGCGCCGGCCACCCCGATGCCCGCGATCGGGGCGCCCTTGACCTGGACCGGGGCGCCGCCCGCGAGGAAGAGGGTGCCGGGGATGTCCTTCAGGTTGGGGGCCTGGGCGAGGCGCTTGACCAGCTCGGAGGTGGGCGCGTTCCAGGAGACGGCGGTGTACGCCTTGCGCTCGGCGGACTCGTACGACTGCGGGCCGGCGCCGTCGCCGCGCAGCGTCACGACGGTGTTGCCGTTGCGGTCGACGACGGCGACGGTGATGCGCTGGTTCTCCTCCCCGGCGGCGTCCAGGGTGGCCTGCGCGGCCTTGGTGGCGGCGGCGACGGTCAGGTGGGTGGACTGCTGGAGGTTCTTGTTCGCGGCGTCGGCCTTGACCGCGACGGCCGGCGCAGCGGCGGGCTCGGTGGCGTTGGCGGACATCGCGCCGAAGGTGCCGGCGCTGAGGGCGACGGCGGCGACGGCACCGGTCAGGACACGGGTACGCGGCGAAAGCTTCTTCATGGTGTTGCTCCTGGGGCTGGGAAGGCTGCGAGTGAGGGCCGGTGGCGGTGGGGGCCGGTTGCGCCCCGCTTCGGCTCTGTTGTCGATCCTCCGGCCGCTTCCGGGCCCGTACCGTCGGCGTACCGGCTGCATACGGCGTGCGGGACGGCCGACCTGTCCGTCAGCCGATCGGTTGATGCGGGTCTGGTTCCACCGGGTCACCATGGGGACGTACGCGCAGGTCAGCGAGGAGCGAACGGTGCACCAGGACCAGGGACGGGGACGGGAACGGCCCGAGCAGCCCGAGCAGCCGGACCCCGACGCCCGCTGGCTCGCCCCCGTGATGCACGCCGCGTTCTTCCTGCTGCTGGGTGCCTCGCTCACCCGGTTCCTGCTGCGGCACCCCGGTGAGGCCCGCACCCCGTGGATCATCGCGCTGAGCATCACGCTGGCCCTGCTGTACGTACTGGGCCCGGTCCTGGGCCCCACCGCCCCCGGCGCGGCCCGCCCCGCACCCCGCCGGCTGGCCTGGCTGGGCGGGGTCGTCGCCGTCTGGATGGTGCTGGTGGTGCTGGCACCGAGCTTCGCCTGGTGCGCGGTGCCGCTCTTCTACACCGGGCTGCGTACGCTCCCGTCCCGCGCCGCACTCCTCCTGGTCGGCCTGCTCACCGCGTTCGTGGTCGCCGCGCAGCTCCAGCTGGCGCACGGCGGTTTCGATCCCAACCTGGTGCTGGCGCCGCCCGCGGTGGCGGCGGTCGCGACCGCCGTCTTCCTCTACATGCAGCGGCAGGCGGCCCGGCAGCGTGCGCTGATCGACGATCTGATCCGTACGCGCCGCGAACTGGCCGCGACCGAGCGGCGCGAGGGCACGCTCGCCGAGCGCCAGCGCCTCTCCATGGAGATCCACGACACGCTCGCGCAGGGCCTGTCCAGCCAGCAGATGCTGCTCCAGGCGGCGGACCGGCAGTGGGACGCCGACCCGGCGACGGCCCGCCGTCACGTCCGTACGGCCGAGTCCATCGCGGAACGCAACCTGGCCGAGGCCCGCCGCTTCGTCCACGACCTGGCCCCGGCCGACCTGGCGGAGGGCGGCGGCCTGGAGGAGGCGCTGCGCATGCTCGCCGCACGGGAGTCGGCGGCGTTCCGGGTGGACGGGGCGCCGAACGGCGGCCTGCCGGACCGGGTGCAGTCGGCGCTGCTGCGGATCGCGCAGGGCGCGCTGGCGAACGTACGCGAACACGCGAACGCGCGGGCGGCGGCGGTGACCCTGACCTACCTGGGCGACCAGGTGGTGCTGGACGTCGCCGACGACGGCACGGGCTTCGCGCACGCCCCGTCCGCCTCCCCCGGTGTGCGCGGCCACGGTCTGCCCGCGATGCGTGCCCGCGTACGCCAGCTCGGCGGCACCCTGACGATCGAGTCGGCCCCCGGCGAGGGCACCGTGCTCTCCGCCGCGATCCCCCTGGAGCCCCAGCCATGAACCCGGCGAATCCGGTGAGTCCCGTACGTTCCGCGAGTCCCGTACGCATCCTGCTCTGCGACGACCACGTGGTCGTACGCGCCGGACTGCTCGCCCTGCTGGGCAGCGAACCCGACATCGAGGTCGTCGGGGAGGCGGGCAGCGGCGAGGAAGCCGTGGCGATGGCCGCCAAGCTGACCCCGGACGTGGTCCTGATGGACCTCCAGCTGGGCACCGGCATCGACGGCGTGGAGGCCACCCGCCGTATCGCTCCGACCGGGGTCCACGTCCTGGTCCTCACGACGTACGACACGGACGCGGACATCACGCGGGCGATCGAGGCGGGCGCGACGGGCTACCTGCTCAAGGCCGAGCGCCCGGAGGAGCTCTTCACCGCGATCCGCTCGGCCGCCCAGGGCCGCACGACGCTCTCCCCGCCGGTCGCCAGCCGCGTCATGGACCGCATGCGCGGCGCGGCCCGCCCGGCCCTGACGGAACGGGAAACGGACATCCTCGGCCAGCTGGCACACGGCCTGGGCAACCGGGAGATCGCCCGCGCGCTGTTCATCAGCGAGGCGACGGTGAAGACCCACCTGGGCCGCATCTACGCCAAGCTCGGCGTGGACACCAGGTCGGGCGCGGTGGCGGTGGCGAAGGAACAGCGCCTGCTGCCGTAGCGCCGGCAGCCCTCAGCCCTCAGCCCTCAGCCCTCAGCCAGCATGCCTTGCGGGGTCAGAACTCGCTGGTGTCGAGGTCGAAACCGAGGGGCTCGGGCAGCGGGATGGTCTCCGACAGCTTGTACGGGACCTTGCTGGCGTAGTCCTCACCCGCGGGCTCGGTGCACAGGGTGGCCGCGCCCGCTTCACGGTCGATCAGCAGGTAGACCGGGATGCCGGCGCGGGCGAAACCGTGGATCTTCTTGTTCCGGTCGTTGTCGGCGGTCGAGGCCGAGGTCACTTCGGCGACCATCAGTACGGGAGCGGGGTCGTGGTACTCCAACTGGTCCGCGAAGCTGCCCTTCGGCGCAAGGACTACATCCGGCTCGATCTTGCCGCTTTTCGACGCACCGGGAAGAAACAGCCCGATCCCGGTATACCGGCCCAGGTCCTTACGGTGATCCCGGACCTGGCCGGTGATCTCCGACACGATCTCTTCGTGCTCGCCGTTGGCGGGAGGTGTCACGTGGATTTCCCCTTCGATCAATTCCACGCGCCACCCCTCCGGGGCGGCCGCGCTGAACACGTCGAAGGCTTCTGCTGCCGACAGAGCCGGAACCCTGTTCTTCACCAGCCTGAGCAGGGTCCTGTAATCGAGCTCATCACCGTTGAGCTCGGTCTCATACAGCTCGTGCTCTGGTACGGGCAGTGCCACGGCGGACCTCCTTCGCGCAGAGCGACACCCCCAGAATAGGTGCCCTCCCCCAGCCAGAACCCGAAACCGTTCACCCGAGCGTGCGAGCGGTGACGTTTCCGCAGGCCAGAACCGGCCGGGGCGAGCCCGTCCGGCAGACGTGACACCATCGACCACGTGCTCGACATCGGCTACTCCCTCTCCCGCCGCTTTCCGGACCCCCCGCAGACCGACTACCGGCGCGCCGGCGTCCACGACCTGCGGCACGACCTCTTCTGCGGGGACGTCTATCTCGCCGACACCACGTCGGACCGGGAAGTGTCCACAGCCTGGGGATGGGTGCCCGTGCTCGACTTCGCGTGGGCCCTGTGCGACATCGTCGAGCAGCTCGACCAGGACCCGCGCGGCAGCCGCTCCTCCAAGCCGCAGTTCGCCGAGCTGGACTTCACCGAGTCGACGGACCGGATGCTCTTCGAACGCCGCTTCGGCTGGGTCGACATCGCCGCCGACTGGATGCCGGCCGAGGAGCCCCCGATCACCTTCAGCCACCGGCTGCTGCGCCGCGAGGCCCGCGACTTCCTGCACGACCTGGTCGCTGACCTCACCGACATGCACGTCGGCCTCGCCGACAACCCGGTATGCTCGGGACCTCCACGGCCCGCTTCCCCCGCGTCCTCCCCCTACGCCCCTCTCCTCCCGCTCCCTGCCCCCTGTCCGCTCCCTGCTCCCTGCTCCCTACTCCCCGGGGCTCTCCACCCGCACCCCCATCTGCGCCGCGAACGCCGGTGCCAGTTCGAGCAGTTGCGACGGGCTGATCACCGCCCCCGCCAGCCGGTCCACGCCCCGCGCGATGTCCAGCTCCGCGACCGTACGCAGATCCACGCCGGTCATCGTGGCCGAGCTGAAGTCCGCCCGCCGCAGCACGCAGTCGCGGAACTCCACCCGCTCCAGGCGGGCCCCGCCGAAGTCCGGCTCGACCAGCACACAGCCCTCGAACACGACGTCCTTCAGGCGCGCCCTGCGCAGATTCAGGTAGTCGATCTTCCCGCCCCGCACCAGCACCCGCTCCAGGGACGACGCGTGCAGCTGGACCCCGCCGAGCCGGGCGTCGGTCACCTCCACGTCGCGCAGCGACGCCTCCGCCAGGTCGGTGCCCACACCCCGCACCCCGTCCAGCACCGAAGTCGATGATGCGCGCCCGGCTCAGCCCCGTCCCGTCGAGCGCGACGCCGTACAGACCGCAGTCCATGAAGCGGGCCCCGCGTCCCTCCTGACCGCCCAGATCGAGGTCCCGGAACTCGAACCCGTCGTAGTCCCCCTCGGACTCCAGCCCACCGGGCCCGAACGGCGCGAGGTGCGGCAGCCGCACCTCGGGGCGCCGTACGGGACGTACTGCCTGCGTCTGCTTCGTGTGCCGTGCCATTCGCCCATGCTGCACCACCCCACTGACAACTCCCCGGAGGTCCCCGGCCCCGATGTCACATCCGCGCCTCCGCCGTCCGTCATCACCCGTGAGTCCCGTGAGGGCGACCAACGACGGCAAGGGGAAAAGGGAAATGCTCCACATCACTGTCATCGGCGGCGGCGTCGCCGGCCTCACCGCAGCCATCACCGCGGCCGAGTCGGGCGCCAGGGTGACCCTGCGCGAGGCCCACCACACGCTCGGCGGCCGGGCCCGCACCGCCGAGGGCCCGTACAAGACCAACGAGGGACCGCACGCCCTCTACAACGGCGGGCCGTTCTGGGCCTGGCTCAAGCAGCGCGGCCTGCTCGGCCCCGTCATGGCCGTGCCCCCGCTCGAAGGCGCCCGCCTGCGCTTCCACCGCGGCGGCGCCCTGCGCAGGACCCCGCCGCTCGCGATGGTGAAGCTGAGCCTGCGCCCCACCGCGAAGGCCCCCGTGGACACCGGCTTCCTCACCTGGGCCACCGGCGAGGTGGGCGAGGCCGGAGCGCGTGCGGCGGCGCACCACATCGCCGTCGCCCTCTTCCACCACGACCCCGGCTCCCTCTCCGCCCGCTTCGTGCAGGAGCGGCTGCGGCGCGTCGTCAAGCTCCCGCCCGAGGCGCACTACCCGCGCGGCGGCTGGGCCCCGGTCGTCGACCGGATGGCCGCGCGGGCCTGGAACCTCGGCGTACGCATCGAGACGGCGGAGCGCGTCACCGCCCTCCCCGGCAACGGCGGCCCGGTGATCGTCGCGACGTCCCTGGAAGCGGCCCGCCGGCTCCTCGACGACGCCACCCTGACCTGGGACAGCGGGCGTACGGCGCTGCTCGATCTGGCCGTCAGGACGCGCAAGGGCGATCCGTTCGTCATCTCCGACCTGGAGGCGCCGGGCTGGATCGAGCGGTTCACCGCCCAGGACCCCACCCTCGCCCCGGCCGGCGAGCAGCTCGTCCAGAGCCAGTTCCCCCTCGCCCCCGGCGAGTCCAGGGCCGACGGCATCGCGCGCGCGGAGCGTCTGCTGGACCTCGGTTTCCCCCACTGGTGCGCGAGCGCACCACCTGGCGGCGCGAGGCCCTGGCATCAGGCCGTACGGGCGCACTCGACCGGCCCGGCACCACCTGGCGGGACCGCCCCGCCGTCGACCGGGGCAACGGCGTGTTCCTCGCGGGCGACCAGGTGGCGGCACCGGGCCTGCTGGCCGAGGTGTCCTTCACCAGCGGCCTGGAGGTGCCGCGCTCGCGCTGGGGGCCGGAAGGGCCACGGGCCGGGAAGGGCTTGGCCTCAACCGCGCTTGAGGCATGAGCCTGAGCCCAGTTGCAGGCCCGGAAGCCGGAAAACGGAACCCCGGGACCCCGGGACCCCGGGACCCCAGAAGCCTGAGCCCTGAAGCCCTGAAGCCCTGAAGTCACGAGGAGCCCGCCATGCACGCAGTCCGCCTCCACGCCTTCGGCCCCGCCGAGAACCTCACGTACGAGACGACGGAAGACCCCCGTACCCGGCCCCGGCCGGGTCCGCATCGCCGGCGGCTGCCCACCGCGCGCTGGAGACGCGCGGCACGGTGGGCAAGGTCGTCCTCGTACCGTAAAGCCCTCGGGATCCCCTCAACCCTCAGAACCCTTGGAACGACACCTCCGGCGGGCGCCGGCCCGCATCCTCCCGGCCGGCCCGGTCGGCGGCTACGCGCGCACGCCCCGCAGGAAGTCCCGCACCAGAGCGGCGATCTCCCCGCCGTGCGTCTCCAGCGCGAAGTGCCCGGCGTCGAGCAGATGGATCCGCGCGTCGGGCAGGTCCCCGGCGAACGCCTCCGCGCCCGCCGGGCCGAAGATCTCGTCGCCCCGCCCCCACACGACGAGCGCCGGCGGCCGGTGGGTGCGGAAGTACTCCTGGAAGGCCGGGTAACCGTCGAGGTTGAACTGGTAGTCCCAGAAGAGCTGGAGCTGGATCTCCTTGTTCCCCGGCCGGTCGAGTCCCGCCTGGTCCAGCGTCCAGGTCTCGGGGCCGATCCGGTCGAGCCGGTCCGCCGGCACCCCGTGCTCGTACTGCCACCTGGTCGCCCCGGCCGTCAGCAGCTCACGCACGGCGGGCTCGTGCGTCACACGGTCCTCGGCGTGCGCGAACAGCACGTCCCAGAAGGGCGTGAAGCCCTCCGCATAGGCGTTGCCGCTCTGGCTGATCAGCGCGGTCACGCGCCCGGGGTCGCGGCTGGCGATGCGCAGCCCGACCGGGGCGCCGTAGTCGTGGAGGTACAGCGCGAACCTCTCCACCCCCAGCCGGTCGAGCAGCGCCAGCGTGACCTCGGTCAACTTCTCGAAGCTGTACGTGAATTCACCGGCGTCCGGGGCGGCGGAGCGTCCGAAGCCGATGTGGTCGGGGGCGATCAGGTGGAACTCGTCGGCGAGTTCGGCGATCAGCCCCCGGTACATGTGCGAGCTGGACGGAAACCCGTGCAGCAGGACGAGCGTGGGGCGGGACGGGTCGCCCGCCTCGCGGTAGAAGACGTCCAGTCCGTCGATGTCGACGGTGTGGTGGCGCGTACCGAACACGGACACAGCTACTCCCGGGCAGCGTGAAACGGACGAATCGATGGAGAACGATCGTTCTCCCCCTGCCGTGTACAGTAAGAGAACGATGGTTCTCCACGCAAGGGGTGATCGAGGAATGGACGCCGCAACCGCCGAGGCCCGCCTGCTGGACGCGGCCGAGGCCCTCTTCAACGAACGCGGCGTACAGGCCGTCGGCATGGACGCCATCCGCTCCGCGTCCGGCGTGTCGCTCAAGCGCCTCTACCAGCTCTTCCCCTCCAAGGACGACCTCCTCGAAGCGGTACTGCGCCGCCGCGACGAAACCGTCCGCAGCGGAATCGAGCGGGCCACCGCCGCGCACGAGAGCCCGCGCGAACGCGTCCTCGCCGTCTTCGACCACCTGGAGGAGTGGTTCGGCCAGGACGCGTTCCGCGGCTGCTCCTTCATCAACGCCTACGGCGAGCTGGGCGGCGTGTCACCGGGCGTCGCCGACATCGCCCGCGCCAACAAGCGCTCGCTCCAGGACCACTTCGCCACACTCCTCGCAGCCGCCGGCACACCCGCCGGGCACACGGACCGGCTCGCCGCCCAGCTCGCCGTCCTGGCCAACGGAGCGATGGCCACGGCGGGCATCACCGGCTCCCAGGACCCGGCCCGCCACGCCCGCGACGCGGCGAAGACCCTCCTCGACGCGGCGGACGTACGCTCCTGAAGCGGCGCCCGGCCCCCCGGCGACGGACGGAGGGAGGACGCCTAACCGCCCAGCTCCGCCAGCGCCCCGTCCGTCAGCCGGTACACCGTCCACTCGTCCTGCGGCTGCGCACCCAGCGACCGGTAGAAGTTGATCGACGGCTCGTTCCAGTCCAGGACCGACCACTCCAGCCGCTCGTACCCCCGCTCGACGCATATCCGCGCCAACGACGCCAGCAGCGCCTTGCCGTGCCCACCGCCGCGCTGCGAGGGCCGCACGTACAGATCCTCCAGGTAGATCCCGTGCACCCCGCGCCAGGTCGAGAAGTTCAGGAACCACAGCGCGAAACCGACGACCTCCCCCTCCGCCGTCTCCGCGATGTGCGCGTACGCGGCGGGGCGCTCCCCGAAAAGCGCCTCACGCAGCTGCTCCTCGCTCGCGCGCACCTCGTGCAGCGCCTTCTCGTACTCGGCGAGTTCGCGGACCATCTCGTGAATGACAGGGACATCGGCGGGCGTGGCGTTTCGAATCATGCCCGCAGCGTAAGCAATGCCCGCGCGACAGCCACCCGCTCCCCCGACAGCGCGCCCGCCCCCTCCTCCTCGCCCTTCAACTCCCAGAGACCGTTCTGCAGTACGCGCCCGAGCGTCCACGCCCGTGCCCGCCCCCGGTCCAGCCCCAGCACTTCCGTCATCAGATCGAAGCGCGCCGGCACCTGGTCCGCCTCGAAACGGTTCACCAGCGCGGGCAGCAGCTCGGACCCCGGATCACCGGCCGGCGGCTTCGGATCGATCACCACCCAGGGCTCACCGCGCCCGGACCCCGCCAACGGCACCAGCACGTTGGCGTAGTGCAGATCCCAGTGCAGCATTGCCCGCCCGGCTCCCCCGCGCCCTCCCGCACCGCCCCCGCGCACCGCTCGAGAAGCCGCCGGTCCGCCGGATCCGCCGCCCCCCGCACCCGTCGCGCTCGTCGTCGAGCATCACCTCCACGATGTCCCCGAGGCGGCGTACGCCCTCGGGCGCCACCACCGCGTTCAGCCGCACCAGCAGCTCCGCGACCACCCGCACCGCCGCCATGGTGTCCGGCACCACCGACAGGTGCCGCCTCTCGTCCAGCCGCTCCAGCAGCATCGCGCCGCTCTGCGCGTCAGCCGCTCCAGCAGCCGCACGACGCCGTCCCCGTCCCACGCCCGCAGCGCGGCGGCCTCACCCGCGCTCTCCTCGTCCAGCAGCTGGAGCTTGAGGGCGGCCGGCGTCCCGTCGGCCCGCTCCACCGGCAGTACGAGCGAGACCGCACCGTGCATCGACGGCCCGGTGAGCCGGAGCCGCCACCGCTCCAGGTACGCCGCGGCCTCCCCGGGCAGCGCGGCGATCCACTTCCGCCCCGCCTCACCGTTGAACTCCGCCTGCGTCCCGGCCAGAGCTTCCGGAATCCCGATCACGCCCGGATCCTACGACCGCGTACGCACCGCACACCGCACCGCGCCCCCCGCCGTTCGCCGCACCCGCCCCGCC